>NZ_JBMDWU010000409.1:0-1639 GCF_048594385.1 Micromonospora sp.
GTGGTGTGCACGGTGGCCCCGAGGTGCCGGGCGTAGTGCAGGGCGGCCATCCCGACCCCGCCGGTCGCGGTGTGGATCAGGACGGACTGCCCCGCCCGCAGGCCGGCGAGGTCGCCGAGGCCGTACATGGCGGTCAGGTAGGCGATCGGCAGCACCGCGGCCTGGCTGTCGCTGAGGTGGTCGGGGGTACGGGTGAGCAGGAGATGGTCGCAGACCGCGAGCGGGCCGGTGCCCTCGGAGAAGAGACCCATCACCCGGTCGCCCGGGTCGAGTCCGGTCACGCCGGGACCGGTCTCCACGACCACGCCCGCGCCCTCGCTGCCCAGCGGCGCCTCACCGGGGTAGCTGCCCAGCGCGATGAGCACGTCGCGGAAGTTCAGGCCGGTGGCGTGGGTGCGTACCCGCACCTCGCCGTCGCGTAGCGGGCGCAGCGCCTCGGGTGCCGGGACCATGGCGACGTTGGCCAGGGTGCCGGCGGAGGTGGTGCCGAACCGCCAGTTCTCGGCCGGCGGCACCAGCCGCGCCGGGTCGTCGGCGCAGCGGACCAGCCGGTCGACGTACGCCCCGCCGAAGCGCACCGCGAGGTGCGGCTCGGCGGTGGCCAGCGCGGCGGGCAGCACCGACGGGTCGGTCGGGCGTCCGTCCAGGTCGAGCAGCACGAACCGGTCGGGGTGTTCGGCCTGCGCCGAGCGGGTGAGGCCCCAGCAGGCGGCGGCGGCCAGGTCGGCGATCTGGTCGGCGAGGTGCGCGGCGACCCCACCCTCGGTGGTGATCACCAGCCGGGTGCCGGTCAGCCGCTCCTCGGCGAGCCACTGCTGGAGGCGGTACAGCAGCGCCTCGGTCAGCTCGTGTGCGGCGGCGACCGGGTCGTCGGTGGTGGCGGCCGTGGCGTCGGCGGGCGTCTCGTCCGGGCGGGGGGTCCGGCAGGTCAGGAAGACCACCTCGGGCAGCTCACCGGCGAGCAGGGCGGCGAGGTCCGGCACCTGGCGCAGACCGGGCAGCGCGCCGCGCAGCGCCGGGCCGGGCGTGCCGAGGACGGCCCAGTCAACCGGTTCGGCCGGCGGCGTGGCGTCCACGCGCAGCTCCTGCCAGTCGAGGCGGTGCAGCAGCTCGGTGCCGGGCGCGGCGACGACGGGCAGCGTGGCGGGGTCCAGCGCGCGCAGGTCGAGGCGGTCGACGGAGAGCACGGGGTGCCCGTCCGGATCCTCCAGCAGCACCTGGTACGCGTCCTCGCCGATCGCGGTCAGCCGGGCCCGGACCGACGTGGCCAGGGTGGCGTGCACGGCGACGCCGGAGAAGCTGTACGGCAGGCCCGGCGCGTCGTGGGGGTGCTCGGCGGCGTCGGCGATCAGCGCGTGCAGGGCCGCGTCGGCGAGCGCCGGGTGCACCGCGTAACCCTCGGGGCGCAGGTCCTCGGGCAGCTCGACCTCGGCGTAGACGTCGGGGCCGGCACGCCAGGCACGGCGCAGGTTCTGGAAGGCGGGCCCGTACTGGTAGCCCCTCGCGGCGAGCAGCGGGTAGAGCGCGTCGACGTCGACCGGTTCGCCGGCCGGGGGCCAGGCGCCGATCTCCGCCGGGACGGTGGGTTCCTCGGGGTTGATGGTGGCGGTGGCGTGGGTGGTCCAGGTGGTGGTGGTGC
>NZ_JBMDWU010000041.1:0-6875 GCF_048594385.1 Micromonospora sp.
GGGCCGCGCCGGCAACCCGCCGTCGAGGCGCAGGAGATCGTCGTCAGCGCCTGACGGCGAGCCCCGCCCGGGCCTTCCTCCCGGCCCCCGGCCCCTGGTCCCAGGGGCGGGGGGCCTCCCCGGCCGGACGCCTCAGCCCACCTCGCGGACGTCGTCGGCGGCCCCGGCCGCCGGCTGTTGCTCCACCGCCAGCAGCTCGGCCAGGCCGGTGCGGTCGAGCAACTGCTGGAGCCGGGCGCTGACCCCGGTCAACCGGACCGGACCGGCGCCGCCCTGGCTGAGCACCACGAACGCGCTCAGCCCCGACGAGTCGCACAGACCGACCCCGCCCAGGTCGACGATCAGGGCGCGGTGGCCCTCCGCGCGGACCCCGGCCGCCGCCTCGATCAGCTCCGGGGCGGTGTCGAAGTCGAGGTCGCCGGTGAGCCGCAGCCGGGCGGTGCCGGCGTCGAGCCGGGTCACCTCGATGGTCAACAGCTGCGGGCGCATGTCCCCATGTTCCCAGCAACGGATGATCGGGAAACGTCGGGGTTCGGCCGACCCGGTGACCGGGTCCGGGCGGACGGGTTCAGGCGGACGCGGCCGGGCGTTGCGGTGCCGGGGCGGACCGCTGCGGCAACTGACGGGCCAGCAGGCCGGTGATCCCGGTCATGTCGAGGATGGTGGTCAGGAAACGGGGGACGGCCCGCAGCCGGACCAGCGTCCCGACCCGTTGCCCCTCCCGCCAGGCGTGCACGATGACCGACAGGCCGGTGCTGTCGATGAAGGTCAGCCCGGAGAAGTCGAAGACGACCACCGCTGGGCGCTCCACCAGCACCCGGTCGACCTCCACCCGCACCGGGCGGGAGGTGGCGTAGGCCAGCTCACCGCCGACCGACAGGACCGGCGCTCCGGGGTCGGAGCGGTCCACCGACATGGTCAACGGGGCGGTCTCGGTTTTCCTTCCAGGGGGCACCACAGCACGCCTTTCCGCAGGGCCGACGGTCGGGCCGGACTACGCCGGATCGTAACAACCCGACGGTGGGCCCGCAGGGGTGCGGAACCGCGCTCGGGCCGCCGTGCGGTGGCGGTACCCGCGTTCGGGCGTAGGCTGAGCGGAACAGATTGGAACATACGGCCTACATCCGGGATGTGCCGGATGGCGACAAGGGGAGTGGGGCTCAGCTGGTGAGTGCTGCCGACGTCAGGGGCTTCGACCCGGGCGACGGACGGATCTCCACGCCGAGTGCCGGTCGGGCTGCGGCGCGTTCCGTCGGCGCGCCCCCCGGCCTGCCGCCGTTGGCCCCCGACCGGGCCGGCCCCGATCCCGCCCGCCCCGACCCGGACCGGGTCGACCCGGCCTGGTCCGAGGTCCTCGAACACTTCCGGGAGGGCCTGGTCGTCTGTGACGCCGACGGGGTGGTCCGGCACGTCAGCCCGGTGGCCGAGCGGCTGCTGCCCGAGGTGTCGCCCGGCCGCCCGCTGGCCGCCGCCGGTCTCGCCGTACTGACCGGGGCCGCTGTCGAGCCCGACGGGTTCGGTCACCACGGCCGGCGACTGCGCATCCGCCGGGTGCCGCTGTCCGGTTCCCGGAGCTGTCTGTACGTCGAGGACGTCACCGACAGCGTCTCCCGGGCCGACGCGCTGCTCGCCGAGCGGGCCCGGTCGGCCTTCCTCGCCGTGGTCGGCGAGAAGCTGGGCAACCCGCTGCACCCGGACCGGGCCGCCGCCGCCGTGGTCCGGCTCACCGTGCCCACCCTGGCCGAGGTGGCGGTGCTGGTGCTCGCCCCCCGCTCCGGGCGGGCCCGGTGGTGGCGGGCGACCCGGGCCGACGACGAGTCACCCACGGTGGACAGCGGGGTGCTGCCCGCCGCCGCGCTGCCCCCGGCCATCGTCGAGGGCCTGTCCGGGGTGGAGCCTCACACGGTGGACTGGCTGGTCGACCAGGCGGTCGAGGCCGGCTGGCTACCGGGGCTCAGCGCCCGCGAGGTGACCGCCCGGGTGGTCCCGCTGCCCGGCCGGGACGCCCCGGCGGGTGTGCTGCTGGTGGCCCGGCGGACCCGCTGGTACGACGACGCCGACGTGGAGCTGGTCCGGGCCTTCGCCGCCCGGGCCGGCGCGGCGCTCACCACCGCGGTCCTCTACCGCAACCAGGCCGAGGTGGCCGACACCCTGCAGGCCAGCCTGGTGCCGGTGGAACCGGTTGAGGTGGCCGGGGTGCAGTGGGGCACGGCGTACCGGCCCTCCCAGGCGAGCCTGCGTATCGGCGGCGACTTCTACGGCGCGCACCGGCTGGCCGACGGCGGTGCGGTGTTCTTCCTCGGTGACGTCTCCGGCAAGGGGGTGGAGGCGGCGGTCTTCACCGGCCAGCTCCGCCAGTGCCTGCAGGCGCTCTACCGGGTCGAGTCGCGGCCCGGCCGGCTGCTGAAGCTGCTCAACGACGCCCTGCTGGAGACCACCCAGGCGCACGGGCAGGGCCGGTTCGCCACCATGGTGCTCGGGGTGGTGCGCCCGCACCGCGACGGTGGTCTGTCGCTGACCCTCGCCGGTGGCGGACACCTGCCGCCCTTGGTGCTGCGCGACGGCGGCGAGGTGGAGACGGTGCCGCTGAGCGGGATGCTGATCGGCGTGGTGCCCGACCCGCGCATCGGCGAGGTCACCGTCCGGTTGGCGGTCGGGGAGACCTGCCTGCTCTTCAGTGACGGGGTGACCGAGGCCCGGGGCGGCCGGCGCGGCGACGAGCAGTTCGGTCAGGACCGGCTGGTCCACGCCGTCACCGGCTGCCACCGGATGCCCGCCCCGGCGCTCGCCGAGCGGGTCGAGCAGGTCACCTGCGACTGGCTGGCCCACGGCGACCACGACGACATCGCGGTGCTCGCCCTGCGGGCCACCGGACCGGGTGGCCGCCCCCGGCGGCACCTGCACTCCGTGCCGGCCGTGCCGGGCCAGGCCGAGGAGAGGACGTCCCGACCGTGACCGCCCCGACCGTCCCGGCCGACCCGTACCGGGCCTTCGGCGACTTCCTCGCCTGCCTGGAGGAGGCCGACGAGTACGGCGCGGTCGACGTGGTCACCGGGCTACTCGACGCCGGCGTCCCGGCGGAACGGGTGCTGCTCGACCTGGTCGCCCCGGCGCAGACCGAGGTGGGCGAGCGGTGGGCCCGCAACGAGTGGAGCGTGGCGCAGGAGCACGCCGCGACGCACATCAGCGAACGGGCGGTGGCGGCGATCGCCGGGTACGCCGACCCACGGCCGACCCGGGGGCGGATCGTGGTGGCCTGCATGGACGGTGAGTGGCACGCCCTGCCACCCCGGCTGGTCGCCGAGGTGCTGCGGCTGCGCGGCTGGCAGGTGACGTTCCTGGGCGCCAGCGTGCCGGCCGCCCACCTGGTGTCGTACCTGCACCGGCACGACGCGCACGCGGTCGCGTTGGCCTGCGCCCTGCCGATGCGGTTGCCGCAGGCGCACCGGATGATCGAGGCGTGCCGGCGTTCGGACGTACCCGTGGTGGTCGGTGGCCGTGGGTTCGGCGTGGACGGCCGGTGGGCCCGGCGGCTCGGGGTCGCCTGGGCCCCGGACGCCCCGGGCGCGGCCGACCTGGTCGCCGACGAGCGGGCGCTGCGCCGGGTGCCCCCGGCGGACCTGTCCCACCTCGCCGACGACGAGTACGCCAGCCTGCTGAAGCGGCGCGGCGAGCTGATCGACTCGGCGGTGGCCGACCTGCGGACCCGGATGCCGTCGGTGGCGGATTACACCCCGGCGCAGTGGGACGCCACCACGAGCGACCTGGGATACACGGTGGACTTCCTGGCCGCCGCCGTCTACGTCGACGACGCGGAGCTGTTCACCGACTTCGTGACGTGGCTGGTGGCGATCCTGACCAGCCGGGGGGTGCCGGCCGGGTCGGTCGCCGCCACCCTGGGTCACTACGGGCGCGTCCTGCGTGACTTCCCCCGGGCGGCGCGGTTCCTGGCGCTCGGCGCGGCGGCGACCGTCGCGTCCGGCGGGGTGCGGCACTGACGCGCCGCGCGGGCCCCCGGGGGAGCGCTGCGTATACTTGCTGCACTGCAAGGGTCTACCTGTGGTGGGAGCGAGAGGGACGACGTTGACCTTCACCGTGACGCACGCCGAGCGGGACGATGGTGGCGTGTGTCTGCGGCTCGTCGGCGAGCTGGACCTCAGCTCGGCCGGGGCACTCAACACCGAGATCGACCGGCTCGCCGCGAACGGTGAGCGGCACCTGCTGCTCGACCTCACCGGGTTGACCTTCTGCGATTCCACAGGCATCGCGGCCTTCGTCCGGGGGGACAACCTCGCCGCCGCGCGGGGTGGCTGGCTGCGGCTGTACGGGGCGACCGGCCGGGTGGACCGGGTCCTCCAGATCACCGGCCTGGCCGACGTGCTGCGCTATCAGCCCGATACCGCCGACCCGCGGTCGCCGTCCGCCCGGTGATGGGCTAAATTTCCCCGCCAGCGGATGACCGCGCCGTTCCCGCTTCGCGGGTGACCGCGTTCGGTCAGGCCGCCAACGGGGTACCGAGACCGTCGTCCCCCGCTCGCCGACACAGACAGGTTGGACCCATGGACCGAGGCGCCACGAACCCCGTCCGCATCCTGGTGGTCGACGACGACCCGGGTGACGTGCTGATGATCGAGGAAGCCCTGGCGGACTCCGGCATCGCCAAGGTCATCGACGTGGTCGGTGACGGTCAGGAGGCGATGGAGTTCCTGCGGCGGGAGGGCCGGCACGTCGACGCCCGGCGCCCCGACGTGATCCTGCTCGACCTGAACATGCCGCGGATGGACGGCCGGCAGGTGCTCGGCGAGGTGAAGCAGGACGACGACCTGCGCACCATCCCGATCGTGGTGCTGACCACCTCCAACGCGGACACCGACATCGTGGGCAGCTACAGCCTCCAGGCCAACGCCTACGTCACCAAGCCGATCGACCTGGACGACTTCAACGACGTGGTGCGCCGGATCGACGAGTTCTTCGGTCGGGTCGTGGTGCTGCCCAAGCGTTCCTGACCGCCCGGGGCGTCCCGGCGCGTACCGACGCGTCGGGTCCGCCCCGGTCGTCGGCCCTGGGACCCCGCAATTGCTGAATAGTTTTCTCGAACCGCCCCGGGGGTCGTCGGCTACCGCGAGGATCGAGCTGGGACAGACGTACCAGCTTCCTGGGGGGCGACACGTATGAGGTTCTCCGTCGTTGAGTCCGGCTACGACCGGCGTCAGGTCGATTCCTGCCTGGACGAGCTCGGAGTCCGGTTGACCCGGCTCGCCGCGCGGGCGGAGGTGATCGCCGGCGCGGGGCGGGACTGGGACCAGATCCGCCAGGAGACCACCCTGCTCCTGGCGGTGGTCGACCGGCGGCGGGCCGACGCCGACCGGGGCGCGGCCCGGCCGGCGGCCCCGCGTACGGCAGGCGAGCTGCTGGCCCGGGCCCGCGCCGAGCTGGACGCCGCCCGGGAGGAGGCCCGGCAGTTGCGCGAGCGGGTGTACGCCGAGGCGGTGCAGGCCCGCCGCGAGTTCGAGGCGTCGCTGCACGAACGGCGGCACCGGGCGGCCCGGGTCGACCAGCTCCTGACCGGGCTGACCGTCGAGACCGTGCCGGTGGACACCCCGACCGCCGCCGCCGGGGGTGTCCCGGCCACCCGGGTCGCCACCGGCATTGACGAGGTGACTGTGGACCAGCCCGAGCCGGGCACCCGGGTCGCCTGACCGGGCACCCTGCCGGGCGCGACCCGGTCCCGCCGCCGCCCGCCCCGCGGTGCCGGCAGGGCGGGTTCAGAGCAGCGCGTCGACCACGGCGGAGGCCCGGTCCTCGTGCCGCGCGTACGCGCCGGGGTAGGCGGAGATCTGCACGGCCTGCGCGGCGGCGGTGATGCTGAGCTGCCGCCAGCCGGGGACCTCGGCCAGCGCGGAGTAGAACGCCCGCGCCGCGTAGGCGGGGCGCATCAGCTGGGCCACCGTGCCCCAACCGCTGCTCGGGCGCTGCTGGAACAGGCCCACCGAGTCGTGGTCCGAGCCGCTGCCCTGGTGCGGGTGGTCGTACGACTCGGGCAGCACGTCGCTGGCGAGGTTGTGCAGGTCGCTCTCCTGCATGGCGGTGGCGACGGCGACCACCAGGCCCCGGCGCGGCACCCCCAGGTCGACGCCGACCTCGACGATCACCTGGGCGTTGTCCATCTGCACCCGGGTGAGCCCGGCGACCGGGCGGGGCCGGGCCGGCTTCTTCGTCGGCTTCGGCGTGGCGCTGTGGGTGGCCGACGGTCGGGGGCTGGCCGGCAGGGGGCTGGCCGGCAGGACGGTCCGCTCCCGGGACCGGGAGGCGCGCTGTTCGTCGGTGGTCCGGTCGGCCAGCACCTCCTGCACCGGCCGGGGTTGCCGGTCGACCTGGTGCGTCCCGGCCAGCGCGACGAGCCCCAGGCAGCAGGTGACGCCACCGGCGAGGGCGATCCGGGCGGGGGTGGAGGCGAGCGCGGCACCGATGCCCCGTCGGGGTGGTTCCGGCGCGCGGTGCCGGCCGATCCTCCGTTCGTCCGAGGCTACCGGGGCCGAACGGGTGGCCGGGCGGTTCCGGGCCGGCTGCTGCGCGGCGGTCTCGTCGGGGTGCACCCGACGAGGTTAGAGAGGTTTCGGCCGGGAACCGGCGGTGGTATGGGTGGCCTACGCCACAATCGGCCCGAATCCGCCCTGATATTCCGTGTACCGGTCTTTAAAAGCCGTGAACCGTACACAGCGCCTTTGTCGGCTATACCGCTCCTGCGGTCATGAATCGGATGGCCGTCGGCGGTCCCGGGACGGCGGCCGCGACCCGACCGAACGGCGGGGGCGGCCCCCCCCCCCGGGCGGGGGGGCGGCCCCCCGGGGGGGGGGGCGGGGGGGGGGTGCGGG
>NZ_JBMDWU010000410.1:0-10063 GCF_048594385.1 Micromonospora sp.
CCACGCCCCTCCCCGCCCCGCCTGTTCGCGTTGATCAAGTGGTTTGCGTCAGCTTCGATCTTCAGGTTGACGCGAACCTCTTGATCACTTGACGCAAACTTCTTGATCACCGGGGCGGGGCGGGGTGAGGCAGGGTCGGGGCTGGGTGGGACGTGGGGGAGGCGGGAGTGCGGGGTGGTGGGGCGGGGTGGGGGCGGGCGGGTGGGGGTGGCGCGCGGGTAGTGTTCGAGGTGTTGGGTGGTTGGTCCCGGTGACGCCCGCGTCGCCGCTCCAGCCGCGGAAGGAACGCCCTGGAGGTGGGGGACATGACTGATCCGGCCAAGGTTCGCCGGCACGCCGAGCGGATTCGCGAACTGGTCGCCTCGGTGGTGCGGAGCCAGATCAAGGACCCCCGGCTCGGGATGATCACCATCACCGACGCCCGGATCACCGCCGACCTGCGCGACGCCACCGTCTTCTACACCGTCCTCGGTGACGCGACGGCGCAGGCCAGCACCGCCGCCGCGCTGGAGAGCGCCAAGGGCATGCTGCGCAGCACCGTCGGCAAGGCCCTCGGGCTGCGCCACTCGCCCTCCCTGACCTTCGTCCTCGACGACGTGCAGGACCAGGTCAAGCAGATCGACGACCTGCTCGCCCAGGCCCGGCACGCCGACGCCGAGGTGCAGCGGCTGGCCGCCCAGGCCAAGTACGCGGGCGACGCCCAGCCGTACCGGGTCGACGACGAGGACGACGAGGCGGACGACGACGCCACCACCGACACGTCCGCCACGGACCGGCGGTGACGGCCGCCCCGGGCACGGCCGACCAGCTCCGTACCGGGTCGCCGTCCGCCGGCCCCGGCGAGGACGACTGGGCCGCCGCCGTCGCAGCGGTACGCGGTCTGCCGGCCGATGCCCGGGTGCTGCTGATCTGTCACGTCAACCCGGACGGCGACGCGCTGGGCAGCATGCTCGGCTTCGGGCTGGGGCTGCGCCGGCTCGGCGTACGCCGGTTGCAGGCCACCTTCCCGGGGCCGCCCGGGGTGCCGGAGCCGTTCCGCTGGCTGCCGGGGCTCGATCTGCTGGTGCCGGCGGCCGAGGCGTACCCGGATCCGGATCTGGTGGTCTGTTTCGACGCCGCGAGCGAGTCGCGGCTCGGTGACCTGGTCGACCGGCTCGACACCGCCGGCACCTCGATCGTTCTCGACCACCACGCCTCGAACACCGGCTTCGGCGCGGTACATCTGGTCGATCCGACAGCGGCGGCGACCTCGGTCGTCGCCGAGCAGTTGCTCTCCCGGCTCGACGTGCCGCTGGACGCCGAGATCGCGACGGGCCTCTACGTCGCGTTGACCACGGACACCGGCTCGTTCCGGTTCGCGGCCACCACCCCCGAGGTGCACCGGCTCGCCGCCCGGCTGCTCGCCACCGGCCTGCACCCCGGGGACATCTCCCGCCAGGTCTTCGACACCCGGCCGTTCGGCGCGGTCCGGCTCTTCGGCGAGGTGCTGGGTCGGGCCCGGCTCGAACCTGAGGCCGCCGCCGGCCACGGCCTGGTCTGGACCGACGCCACCCTCGACGACCTGGCCCGGCACGACCAGCAGCCGTACGTGCTGGAGTCGCTTATCGATTCGGTCCGCTGCACCGCCGAGGCGGACGTCGCGTGCGTGCTCAAGCAGGTCGGGCCGGCCGAGTGGGCGGTGTCGATGCGCAGTAAGGGTGCCGTCGACGTCAGCGCGGTGGCGGTGGCGCTGGGTGGCGGAGGTCACCGCTTCGCCGCCGGTTTCACCGGAGCAGGCGACGCCGAGCAGGTCATCGCCCTCATCAGGGCGGAGTTGGCCGGTGCGCTGACCGGTGACCCCGCCGACGCCGACGGGTGTCGGTCTTCCCGCACACGGTGACCCCGGGGAGAATCGGACGATGGAGCAGCCGCACGAGATCGCCGTGGACGTCTCCCGCGCCTGGGACAGGCCGGTGGTCACCGTGCCGGTGCTGGCCTGCCTCTCCCTGGTCGGTGGGCAGTTCCCGTCGTTCTCGGCACAGGCCAACATCTGGACGCTGGGCACCGGCGGCGCACTGATCTGGCTCGGCCTCGGCAACCGGGTGCAACGTCGGCCGGCACCGCGCCGGCTGGGCCGGGGCACCGTCTGGTGGCTGCTCCCGGCCGCGCTGTTCGGGGTGCTCGAAGGGGCCACCTTCGTCATGGCGGTCGGCGACGAGTTCCCCACCTTCTCCCGCCTGGCCGATCCGCTGCTGGAGGACGAACTGGTCCGCTCGGCGGCCTGGTTCGCCTGGCTGGCCGCGTTCTGGGGGCTGGTACGGCGATGATGCGCACCCTCGCCATCAGCGGCTTCCTCGCCTCGCTGGTGCTCTTCGCGGCCGTGGAGTGGGCCGCCCGCCGGGAAGGTTCCCGGATTCCGTCACTGGGCGACGTCTGCGCCTACGTCATGCGGTACGAGGTCGGTCCGGTGCCGGTAGGCCGGATCGGCGTGTTCGGGTTCTGGTGGTGGCTCGGCTGGCACTTCCTGGCCCGCTGACCGCTTCCACCGTCGGGTGACGGCCGCTGCGGGCCCGGCAGGAGCGGCGACGCGGACCTGCCCGGCGATCCCACTCCGGTAGGTCACCCGGCCCGTGTCCGCTCTGCCCGCCCGACCTGGCCCGCGCCACCGGGTGGCACGGGCCCTGCCTTGCCTTGTCTGGCCCGCCGGCTCCGCTCGCCCGGTTCCCGCGCCGGCTTGCCCGGTTTTCGCGCCGGCTCGCCCGGGTTCTGCCCCTGCTTGCCCGTTTCCGTGCCGGCCCGGCTGGGCTCTGCCCCGGCTCGCCCGTTTCCGTGCCGGCCCGGCTGGGTTCCGCGCCCACAGCCTGCCTGGGTGTCCCGTGCCTGGGCCGGCCGGTTCAGCGGTGCCGTCTCGTGGCCGGTATAGGCCTGCTCGATCCCACGGGTCACGGGGAACCCCGGCGGGGTCCGGGTGATGCGCGACCCGTGTCGATGCGTGCAGGTCGGTCTGGGCTGCTCTCGGGATGCTTGCCAGGCCCGTCCAGATGACGGGAAGAGTGGGCAGCATGTGGAAAGTAAACGTTAACTTGGGAGAGGCCGACGTCGCGCCGCGACGCAGGTCGCGGGCGGTGGCGCCACACCCGGTGCCGCCTCCCTCCAGGGTCTGACCGACCCGGGCTCACGCTGCCAGGCGAGCCGCTCCGGTGATCCCGGGCCGCCTTCCCGGCGCTCAGCAGGACCGCCCGTCCGGGCCACCTGTTCGGTGGTCCGCACCCTGGAAGGACACCGCCATGGCGACCAAGCCCAAGACCGAGACCACCGACGAGGCCCGCGAGCAGATGCGCCGCGCGTTGCAGACCTCGATGGACACCCGCCAGTGACCCTGCCGCACCGGCGATGACCCCGCTGCCCGGCTGAGTTCCGACTCAGCCTGGCTCCGGTGGTCGTGCGCGGTCCGGCCCCGCCCGGCTCGTTTCACCCACCCCACCGGACTCGGCACCGACCCGTCGTCCCGCCGCTGGTCGGGCTCGCTACCCCCAGGCGCGGCCCGGCCCGGCCGTAACGCATGCTCCGGGCCGTCCCACCCCGGGCATCGGCCCGGTCCGGCACCGACCGCTTTTCAGCTTGACCCCGCCTGGCCGCGTTCCTGCCCCCGGCCGCGATCCCGCCGCCGGCCGCGATCCCGCCCCCGGCCACAGGCCGTGGCCGCCCGGTTGCGTGGCCGGGCCTGGCCTGCCGCCCGTCCGGTCCGCCCTCGGCACCCGGTTGCGCTCAGCCCTACCGTCCCCGGCTCCGGACGCGTTCGGCACGGCCGAGCCGGACCGAGCCGAGCCGTGTCCATCCGGTCCGGCGGTGTACGAGGGCGGCTCGCTCCGAGCCGGGTTCGACCGGCTCCGCCGAGCCGTGCCCGGAGGTCGCCCGGCCCGAGCCGTGTTCGACAGGCCGGGTGAGAGCGTCTCCAGAGATCGTTCGACCGGGTCGTGTTTGACCTGCGGTGATGGGCCGATACCCGTCAGCCGGGCCCGCCCCGGCCCGATCGGCTCGGCCTTCCTCAGTCGGGCGCGCCCCAGCCTGCCCCGGCCCGGTCGGCTCGGCGCGGCGGCCGACCTCAGCCCGGTCGGCTCGGCCTGCCTCGGTGTGCCGGTGGGATCGGCCGTCCAGGCAGGGTCGGACACACCCCACCCCCGCTGAGTCCGGCCGGCTCGGCCGAAGCACCCCACCTCACCCACTCTCCGCCACCCGCGCGGATCTCGTCCCCGCGATCGTGTCCCTCGCCGGACGGCTTCCATCGGCCCTCGCTCGGTAAGCGATGCCTAGGCTTGCGTCCCTTACCGCAGGCGTGCCAGGATCGGCGGCGATGAGCCAGTCCACCGCCACCGCCACCGCGCTCGCCTCGCCGCGCCGGATCGCCGCGCTCGCCCTGCCCGCCCTGGTGGTGCTCGCGGCCGAACCGCTCTACGTGCTGGTCGACACCGCCGTCGTGGGGCACCTGGGCCGGGTCCCGCTGGCCGCCCTCGCCGTCGGCGGCACGGTGCTGACGCTCACCGCCTGGCTCGGCACCGTGCTGGCGTACGGCATCACGGGGCGGGCGGCCCGCCGGTTCGGTGCCGGTGACCGGGCTGCGGCGCTGGCCGAGGGTGTCCAGGCGTCCTGGCTGGCGTTCGGGGTGGGCGTACTGGTGGCCGTCGGCATGCAGTTCGGCGGTGACGCGCTGGCGCGTACCCTCGCCGGTGGCGGTGGCGAGGTGGCCGACACCGCCGGGCAGTGGCTGCGGATCGCGGCCCTCGGCGCGCCCGGGCTGCTGCTGGCCGCCGCCGGCAACGGCTGGCTGCGCGGCATCCAGGACACCCGCCGCCCGCTGCTGTTCGTGCTCGGGCCGAACCTGCTTTCCGCGCTGCTCTGCCCCCTGCTGGTCTACCCCGCCGGACTCGGGGTGACCGGTTCGGCGGTGGCCAACGCGATCGCCCAGACCGTCTCGGGTGCCCTGTTCGTGGGGGCGTTGCTGCGGGAGCGGGTGGGCGTGCGGCCCCGACCGGCGCTGATCCGCCAGCAGTTGGTGCTCAGCCGGGACCTGCTCATCCGGGGGCTCGCCTTCCAGGCCAGCTTCCTGTCCGCCACCGCCGTCGCCGCCCGGTTCGGTGCCGCCGCCGTGGGGGCCCACCAGATCGCGCTGCAACTGTGGTTCTTCACCGCGCTGCTGCTCGACGCGTTGGCGATCGCCGCGCAGGCGTTGATCGGCGCGACGCTGGGCGCGGGCGACGCCGCCGGTGCGCGCGCCCTGGCCCGCCGGTTCGCGCTGCTCGGCGGCGTGTGCGGGGTGGCCTTCGCGGTGCTGATCGCTGCCGGGTCCGGCGTCGTGCCGTCCCTGTTCAGCTCCGATCCCGAGGTACGCGGGCAGGCGATGGTGGCGTGGCCCTGGTTCGTGGCGATGCAGCCGTTCGCCGGGGTGGTGTTCGCCCTCGACGGTGTGCTCATCGGTGCCGGCGACATCCGCTACCTGCGCAACCTGACAGTGGTCGCGGCGGTCGGCGGCTTCCTGCCGGCGATCTGGCTCTCCTACGCGTTCGACCTCGGTCTGGGCGGCATCTGGGCCGGCCTCACCCTGCTCGTGGTGATCCGCCTCGTCGGCGTGCTGCTGCGGCTGCGGTCCGGCAGGTGGGCGGTGGTCGGCGCGGTGCGCTGAGCAGCCACCGGGGGCGACCCGTCCGACCGTACGGTGGTCGGCGGGCAGGGACCCGCGTGAGGCGCCGGGTCCGACGGCGCGCGATGTGCCGTGCGGTGGCGGGCGGGGTGGACCCGTCTGGCAGGCTTGGCGGTCGTGAACGGTGACGGTCTGATCGTGGTCGACAAGCCCGGCGGCATGACGTCGCACGACGTGGTGGCGCGCATCCGCCGGTTGGCCCGCACCCGCCGGGTCGGGCACGGCGGCACCCTCGACCCGATGGCGACCGGGGTGCTGGTGATCGGGGTCGGCCGGGCCACCCGGTTGCTGACGTACGTGATCGGGGCGGGCAAGAGCTACACCGCGACGGTCCGGCTCGGCCAGTCCACGGTCACCGACGACGCCGAGGGCGACGTGATCGGGACCACGCCTGCCGGTGCGCTGACCGACGCCGCGATCCGGGCCGCGTTCGTGCCGTTGACCGGTGAGATCGACCAGGTGCCCAGCGCGGTGAGCGCCATCAAAATCAACGGGGAGCGGGCGTACAAGCGGGTCCGGGACGGTGAGCAGGTCGAGCTGCCCGCCCGCCGGGTCACCGTCTCCCGGCTCGACGTGTCGGCGATCCGCCGGGACACCCCGGACGTGGTCGACGTGGACATCGACGTCGACTGCTCGTCGGGGACGTACATCCGGGCGCTGGCCCGGGACGCGGGCCTGGCGCTCGGCGTCGGCGGACACCTCACCGCGCTGCGGCGTACCGCTGTGGGCAGTTTCACCCTGGCCGAGTCGGCGACCCTCGCGACGCTGGAGCAGCGCGCGCCCGAGGTGGTCACCCTGCCCCTCGACACCGCCGCCGACAGGTACTTCTCCCGTCGGCAGGCCAGCGCCGACGAGGCGAAGGTGCTCTCCCACGGCGGCCCGCTGGACCCGGTGGGCATCGCCGGACCGTACGCCGTCTTCGGACCGGACGGCGGCCTGATCGCTATCGTCAGCGAGCGGGACGGCCGGGCCCGCGCGGAGATCGTGCTCGCCCCGGCCTGACCGGGCCGTCGGCCGGCACGGCCGGACGGCACAGCGGGGACGGGTGCGGGGACGACGGCCGGCACGACCGGCGGCGGTGGGTACGGGTGTGAGCCGGTCAGCGGCGGAGCAGGGAAGGAGCGGCATGCAGCGGTGGCGGGGGTACGAGGCGGCACCCGGTGACTGGGGGCGGTCGGTCGTCACCATCGGCGTCTTCGACGGCGTGCACCGGGGGCACCAGGCGACCATCGGACACGCCGTGGCACGGGCCCGTGAGCTGGGCGTACGGTCGGTGGTGGTGACCTTCGACCCGCACCCGGCCGAGGTGGTCCGCCCGGGCGCGCACCCGGCCGTGCTCACCGAGCCCATCCGCAAGGCGGAGCTGATCGAGGCGCTCGGGGTCGACGTGTTGTGCGTGGTGCCGTTCACCGCCGAGCTGTCCCGGCTGCCGGCCGAGGCGTTCGTGCACGACATCCTGGTCGAACACCTGCACGCGGCGCTGGTCGTGGTGGGGGACAACTTCCGGTTCGGGCACCGGGCCGCCGGGAACGTGGCACTGCTCGAACATCTCGGCCGCACCTACGGCTTCGCGGTGGAGAACGCCCCGCTGGTCGCCGCCGACGGCACGGTCTTCTCCTCGACGTACGTCCGGGCCCGGATCGAGGCCGGGGACGTGGCGGCGGCGACCGTCGTGCTCGGCCGGCCGCACCGCCTCGAGGGGGTGGTGGTGCTGGGCGACCAGCGCGGCCGGGAGCTGGGTTTCCCCACCGCCAACCTGCGCTGCCCGCCGCACGCGGCGGTGCCCGCCGACGGGGTGTACGCCGGCTGGCTGGTACGCGGGGGCATCGAGCGGCTGCCGGCGGCCATCTCGATCGGCACCAACCCGACGTTCGCCGGTCGGGAGCGCCGGGTCGAGGCGCACGTGCTGGACTTCGCCGGCGACCTGTACGGCGAGCAGGTCGCCCTCGACTTCGCCGCCCACCTGCGCGGCCAGATCCGGTACGACGCGATCGAGCCGCTGCTGGCGCAGATGGCCGAGGACGTCGCGCGGACCCGGCTGGCGGTCGCCTGACCGGCCCGGCGGGCGGGGTGGACGGGCCGCCGACGCCCGCCGCGTGGGGCTTGACCGGGCGGTTCCGCGACGGGCTGGTAGTGTGGCGGTGACGTCGGATGACCGACGCGGGGCCTCGCGTGCCTGCACGACGCCGCGGGTGCGAGGTTCGTCCGTCTCCGGTCCACGCGGACCCGAACGACGGACACCAGTTGTCAACCCACCGAAACAGGGAGAACATGGCGCTCGACCAGGAAGCCAAGGCCAAGATCCGCACGGAGTACGCGACCGCCGAGGGCGACACCGGTTCGCCGGAGGTCCAGGTCGCGGTCCTCACCAAGCGGATCGCGGAGCTGACCGAGCACCTGAAGGTGCACAAGCACGACCACCACAGCCGCCGTGGGCTGCTGCTGCTGGTCGGTCGGCGCCGTCGGCTGCTCAACTACGTCCAGAAGAAGGACATCAACCGCTACCGGTCGCTGATCGAGCGGCTCGGCCTGCGCCGATGACGTGACGGGGGAGCCGCCACCGGGTCGCTCCCCCGCTCGGCACCACCAGAAGAAGAGGGCCGCGCGACCACCCGAGAGGGAGCCGGTCAGCGTACCGGTCTCCGGTAGTGGCCCCCGGGCATCCCGGCATCATGCCGGCCACCCGGGCGCTTCGATCGAAGACCGGCCGTCTGAGCAGCTCCGGTGTCGTGGGGCCCACGACGCGAAGGAGTACCGCAGCACATGACCGAGACCAACCTCGGCACCGAATCCCGCACCGCCGTGATCGACAACGGGTCCTTCGGCACCCGTGAGATCACCTTCTCCACCGGCCGGCTGGCCCGCCAGGCCGCCGGCTCCGTCATCGCCCAGCTCGGCGAGACGGTCGTCCTCTCCGCCACCACCGCCGGTAAGCACCCGAAGGAGCAGTTCGACTTCTTCCCGCTGACCGTCGACGTCGAGGAGCGGATGTACGCCGCGGGCCGCATCCCCGGCTCGTTCTTCCGCCGTGAGGGCCGGCCCAGCGAGGACGCGATCCTCACCTGCCGGCTGATCGACCGGCCGCTGCGCCCGTCGTTCGTCAAGGGCCTGCGCAACGAGGTCCAGGTCGTCGAGACCGTCCTCGCGCTCGACCCGCAGCACCCGTACGACGTGGTCGCCATCAACGCGGCCTCGATGTCGACGAAGCTGTCCGGCCTGCCGTTCTCCGGCCCGATCGGGGCGACCCGGGTGGCCCACGTCGAGGGCCAGTGGGTGGCGTTCCCGACCCTGGAGGAGTTGGCCCGGGCCACCTTCGACATGGTGGTGGCCGGCCGGGCCCTCGAGGACGGCGACGTCGCGATCATGATGGTCGAGGCCGAGGCGACCCCGCACGCGGTGACCCTGATCGCGGGCGGTGCGACCGCCCCGACCGAGGAGATCGTCGCCAGCGGCCTGGAGGCCGCGAAGCCGGCCATCCGCGAGCTGTGCCGGGCGCAGAGCGAGCTGGCCGAGGTGGCCGCGAAGCCGGTCACCGAGTTCCCGGTCTTCCTCGACTACCAGGACGACGTCTACCAGGCGGTGGCCGAGCTGGTCCGCGCCGAGGTGGCCGAGGCGCTGCAGATCGCCGGCAAGGCCGACCGTGAGGAGGCCCTGGACCGGGTCAAGGCCAAGGTCGCCGAGGAGCTGACCGGTCGGTTCGAGGGCCGGGAGAAGGAACTCTCCGCCGCCTTCCGTTCGCTGACCAAGTCCGAGGTCCGCAACCGGGTGCTGCGCGAGCAGGTCCGCATCGACGGCCGGGGGCCGCGCGACATCCGGCCGCTCACCGCCGAGGTCGGCGTGCTGCCCCGGGTGCACGGTTCCGCGCTGTTCGAGCGGGGCGAGACCCAGATCCTCGGTGTCACCACGCTGAACATGCTGCGCATGGAGCAGATGGTGGACACCCTCTCCCCGGAGAACCGCAAGCGTTACATGCACAACTACAACTTCCCGCCGTACTCGACCGGGGAGACCGGCCGGGTCGGCTCGCCGAAGCGGCGGGAGATCGGCCACGGCGCGCTGGCCGAGCGGGCGCTGCTGCCGGTGCTGCCGTCGCGCGAGGAGTTCCCGTACGCCATCCGGCAGGTCTCCGAGGCGCTCGGCTCCAACGGCTCGACCTCGATGGGGTCGGTCTGCGCCTCGACGCTGGCGCTGCTGTCGGCCGGTGTGCCGCTCAAGGCGCCGGTGGCCGGCATCGCGATGGGCCTGATCTCCGACGAGGTCGACGGCAAGACCCAGTACGTGACGCTGACCGACATCCTCGGTGCCGAGGACGCGTTCGGTGACATGGACTTCAAGGTCGCCGGCACGCCGGAGTTCGTCACCGCGCTCCAGCTCGACACCAAGCTC
>NZ_JBMDWU010000411.1:0-18187 GCF_048594385.1 Micromonospora sp.
GTCGGTGACCCGGCCGGTGACCACCACGTCCGCCCCGGCGTCGAGGCAGGCGGCGATGCCGAACGCGCCGAGGTAGGCGTTGGCGGTGAGCGCGTCCGGCCGGGACAGGGCGTCACCCTCGACGTGGGCGACCCGGACGGCTCGTCGGTGCTCACCAAGCACCCCGGCACCGGCGGCGCGGTCACCGTCGAGACGGTCACCGCCCAACTGGTGTACGAGGTGGGCGGCCCCGACTACCTCGGCCCGGACGTGGTGACCCGGCTGGACACGGTACGGCTGCGCCCGGACGGGCCGGACCGGGTCCGGGTGGACGGGGTCCGGGGCACCCCACCGCCGGACACCCTCAAGGTGGGCGTCAACAACCTGGGCGGCTTCCGCAACGCGATGACGTTCGTGCTCTGCGGGTTGGACGTCCCGGCCAAGGCCGCCCTGGTCCGGGGGCAGATCGAGGCGGCGGTCGGCACGGACGGGCTGGAGTTCACGCTGGCCCGTACCGACCATGTCGACGCGGTCGACACCGAGACGGCGAGCGCGCTGCTGCACGTACACCTGCGTGACGGTGACCGGGCGCGGGCCGGGCGGGCGTTCTCGGCGGCGGCGGTGGAACTGGCCCTCGCCTCCTACCCCGGCTGCACCCTGACCACCCTGCCCGGCGACGCCACCCCGTACGGGGTCTTCACCGCCGACGCGGTGCCGCAGGCCGACGTGCCGCACGTGGCCGTCCTGCCCGACGGCACCCGGCTGCCGGTTCCCCCGCCGCCACGGACGGTGGCACCGGCGGTGGCCGGTCCGACGCCCGGCACGGCGGGCCCGACCCCGGTCGCCGGGCCGACCCGGCGGGGGCCGTTGGGTGAGCTGGTCGGGGCGCGGTCGGGCGACAAGGGTGGCGACGCCAACCTCGGCGTCTGGGCGCGTACCGACGCGACCTGGGAGTGGCTGCGCGGGTGGCTGACCGTCGACCGGCTGGCCGAGCTGCTGCCGGAGACGGCCGCGTCGACCGTCGAGCGGTACGAGCTGCCGAACCTGCGGGCGGTCAACTTCGTGATCCGGGAACTGCTCGGGCCGGGGGTGGCCGCCTCCACCCGGTTCGACCCGCAGGCCAAGGCGCTCGGCGAACTGCTCCGCTCCCGCATCGTCGACCTGCCCGCCGCCCTCACCCCCGGACCGCCGGCAGCCGGGGAGGCGGACCGGTGACCATCGTGGACACCCCGGAGCGGCGGCAGTTGCGGGAGTTGACCAGGGCCTTCGTGACCCGGGAGGTGCTGCCGCACCTGGCCGACTGGGAACGGGCCGGCGAGGTGCCGCGCGCGTTGCACGCCACCGCCGCGAAGCTCGGCCTGCTCGGCGTCGGCTTCCCCGAGTCGGTCGGCGGCAGCGGCGGCGACCTGCTCGACTCGATCGTGGTCACCGAGGAGATCATCCGCTCCGGCGGCTCGTCCGGGCTGGTCGCGGCCCTGTTCACGCACGGTATCGCGCTGCCGCACATCGTCGCGGCGGCCGGCGGGCGGACCGGCGGCCCGCTCGGTGGCCGGCTCGCCGCCCGCCGGTCCGCCGCCGACGATCCCCTGGTCAACCGGTACGTCCGGCCGACGCTGGCGGGCGAGCTGATCGGCGCGTTGGCGATCACCGAACCGGACGCCGGCTCCGACGTCGCCGCGATCCGCACCACCGCCCGCCGCGACGGCGACCACTATCTGGTGAACGGGTCGAAGACGTACGTCACCAGCGGGGTACGCGCCGACTTCGTCACCACCGCGGTCTGCGGCGACTTCCCCGGCAGCGGGTCGCTGCACCTGCTGGTGATCGACAAGGACACCCCCGGGTTCACCGTCGGCCGGAAGCTGGACACGCTCGGCTGGCACTGCTCGGACACCGCCGAGTTGTCCTTCGTGGACGTGCGGGTGCCGGTGGGCAACCGGATCGGCGAGGAGGACACCGGTTTCCTGGCGATCATGCAGGGCTTCGCCGCCGAGCGGCTCTCCCTGGCCACCCAGGCGTACGCGACGGCGCAACGCTGCGTGGAGCTGTCGACCCGGTGGTGCCGGGACCGGTCCACGTTCGGCCGTCCGCTGGCCAGCCGGCAACTGGTCCGGCACCGGCTGGCCGAGATGCACACCCGCGCCGAGGCGGCCCGCGCGTACGTGCACCAGGTGGCCGCCCGGGTGGCGGCCGGCGAGCCGGTGGTGACCGAGGTGGCGATGGCGAAGAACGTCGCGGTGGCCGCCTGCGACCAGGTGGTCGACGCCGCGCTGCAACTGCACGGCGGCTTCGGCTACCTGCGCGACGCCGAGGTGGAGCGGCACTACCGGGACGCCCGCATCCTCGGCATCGGCGGCGGCACCACCGAGATCATGAACGAGATCATCGCGAAAGGCCTGGGCCTGTGAGCGCGAGGAGTGAGCCGGGTTTGCGAGCCCCGCAGTCGCGAACGAACGGGGGAGATCTATGACGACACTGGAGAGTGCGGTCGATCCGGCCGCGCCGGCCTTCGTGGCCAACCGGGACGCGCTGCGGGAACGTCTCGCCGAGTTGGACGCCGCGCTCGACCAGGCGCGGGCCGGCGGCGGCGAGAAGTACGTGGCCCGGCACCATCGGCGCGGCAAGCTGCTGCCCCGGGAGCGGATCGAGCTGCTGCTGGACCGGGACAGCCCGTTCCTGGAGTTGTCGCCGGTCGCCGGGTTCGGCAGCGACTTCCCGGTCGGGGCGAGCGTGGTCACCGGCATCGGCGTCGTCGAGGGCGTCGAGTGCCTGGTCGTCGCCAACGATCCGACGGTACGCGGTGGCGCGGTGAACCCGTGGTCGCTGGCGAAGACCCGGCGGGCCGGCGAGATCGCCCTGGCGAACCGGCTGCCGATGGTCAACCTGGTGGAGAGCGCCGGGGCGGACCTGCCCACCCAGGCGGAGATCTTCATTCCGGGCGGCCGGGTGTTCCGCGACCTGACCCGGCTCTCCGCCGCCGGGATCCCCACGGTCAGCGTGGTCTTCGGCAACGCCACGGCCGGCGGCGCGTACGTGCCGGGGATGTCCGACCACGTGATCATGATCCGGGACCGGTCGCAGGTCTACCTGGCCGGGCCGCCGCTGGTGAAGATGGCCACCGGCGAGGTCACCGACGACGAGTCGCTCGGCGGCGCGGCGATGCACGCCGGCACGTCCGGCCTCGCCGACCAGCTCGCCGAGGACGAGCGGGACGGCATCCGGTTGGCCCGGCGGTGCGTACGCCGGTTCAACTGGCGCAAGCAGGGTCCGCCGCCGCGCGACCCGGCACCCCGACCGCCGAGGTACGACCCGGAGGAGCTGCTGGGCATCGTCAGCGCCGACCTGAAGGTGCCGTTCGACCCGCGTGAGGTGCTGGCCCGGGTCCTCGACGGCAGCGAGTTCGACGAGTTCAAGCCGGCGTACGGCACCGCGCTGGTCACCGGCTGGGGCGAGCTGCACGGCTACCCGGTGGGGGTGCTGGCGAACGCCCGGGGGGTGCTGTTCAGCGCGGAGGCGCAGAAGGCGGCCCAGTTCATCCAGCTCGCCAATGCCGCCGACACCCCGCTGGTCTTCCTCCAGAACACCACCGGCTACATGGTCGGCACCGAGTACGAGCAGCGCGGCATCATCAAGCACGGCGCGCTGATGATCAACGCGGTGGCGAACTCGACGGTGCCGCACCTGACGGTCAACCTGGGCGCCTCGTACGGGGCCGGCAACTACGGCATGTGCGGCCGGGCGTACGAGCCGAGGTTCCTGTTCACCTGGCCGAACGCGAAGTCGGCGGTGATGGGTCCGGCGCAGTTGGCCGGGGTGCTGTCGATCGTCGCCCGGCAGGCCGCCGCCGCCCGGGGCCGGGACTACGACGAGGACTCCGACGCGGCGATGCGGATGATGGTCGAGCAGCAGATCGAGTCGCAGTCGGGGGCGCTGTTCCTGTCCGGCCGGCTCTACGACGACGGGGTGATCGACCCCCGGGACACCCGTACCGTCCTCGGGCTCTGCCTGTCGGCGATCCACAACGCACCGGTGAAGGGCGCCGACGGCTTCGGCGTCTTCCGGATGTGATCCCGTGAGCGCGAGGAACGCAGCGAAGCGGAGTCCCGCAGCCGCGAACGAAAGGCGAGCACCGTGAGCGCGAGGAACGCAGCGAAGCGGAGTCCCGCAGCCGCGAACGAAAGGTGGGATCGGCGCTCGTGATTCAGAAGCTCTTGGTGGCCAACCGGGGGGAGATCGCCCGGCGGGTCTTCACCACCTGCCGGGCGCTCGGCGTGGCGACGGTCGCCGTGCACTCCGACGCCGACGCGGACGCGCCGTACGTGGCCGAGGCCGACGAGGCGGTCCGGCTGCCGGGGAACACGCCCGTCGAGACGTACCTGCGGATCGGGTCGATCCTGGACGCGGCCCGGCGCACCGGCGCGGACGCCGTCCACCCGGGTTACGGCTTCCTCGCCGAGCACGCCGGGTTCGCGGCGGCGGTGACCGACGCGGGCCTGACCTGGGTCGGTCCGCCGGCCGGGGCGATCGCGGCGATGGGCGACAAGATCGCCGCGAAGGAGCTGCTGGCCGGCGCGGGCGTGCCGATGCTGCCCACCTGGACCGACGGCGACGAGGTCACCGACTTCCCGGTGCTGGTCAAGGCGTCCGCCGGGGGCGGCGGCCGGGGGATGCGCATCGTCCGCGACCCGGCCGACCTGCCGGCGGCCGTCGACTCGGCGCGCCGCGAGGCCGCCGCCGCGTTCGGCGACGGCACGGTCTTCGTCGAGCGGTACGTCGAACGCGGCAGGCACGTCGAGGTGCAGATCTTCGGCGACACCCACGGTACGGTCGTGGCGCTCGGCGAGCGGGACTGCTCGATCCAGCGGCGGCACCAGAAGATCGTCGAGGAGGCCCCGGCGGTGCTGCCCGACGGGGTGCGGGAGCGGCTGCACGCGGCGGCGGTCGCCGCCGGGCGGGCGGTCGACTACGTCGGGGCGGGGACGGTGGAGTTCCTGCTCGCCCCGGCGGGCGAGTTCTTCTTCCTGGAGATGAACACCCGGCTCCAGGTGGAGCACCCGGTCACCGAGGCGGTCACCGGGCTGGACCTGGTCCGGCTGCAACTACTGGTCGCCGAGGGCGGTGCGTTGCCGGTGCCGGCGACCCCGCCGGCCGACGGCCACGCGATCGAGGTACGGCTGTGCGCGGAGGACCCGACGCAGGGGTTCCGGCCGGCGACCGGCACGCTGCACCGGTTCACGGTGCCCGGGGTGGCCGGCGAGTTCACCCCGACCCGGGGCCTGCGGCTCGATTCGGGGGTGGACACCGGGTCGACGGTGAGCGTGCACTACGACTCGATGCTCGCCAAGCTGGTCGCCTGGGCACCGACCCGGGCGGAGGCGGCCCGGTCGCTCGCCGGGGCGCTGGCCCGCGCCGAGCTGCACGGGGTGGCCACCAACCGGGACCTGCTGGTCCGGGTGCTGCGCAGCGCGGAGTTCGGCGCGGCGCAGGTGGACACCGGGTTCCTGGACGCACACCCCGGGGTTTTCGCGCCGCTGCTGCCGGCCGACCGGCTGCCGGTCGCCGCGCTGGCCGCCGCGCTCGCCGGGGCCGCCGCACGTCGGGCCGCCGCCCCGGTGCTCGCCGGTCTCCCCTCGGGCTGGCGCAACGTGCCGGCCGTCCCCCAGGCCGTCCGGTACGCCACGACGACCGGGGACGAGATCGAGGTGCGCTACCGACTGGACCGGTCCGGCGCGCTCGCCGACTGGTCCACCGACCCGACGGCCACCGACGCACCGGACGCGCCGCCGGTGGTGGAGCTGGTGACGGCGGCACCGGACCGGGTGCTGCTCGACGTGGCCGGGGTGCGGCGGGTGTTCCGCGTACACCGGGCGGGGTCGGTGGTCTTCGTGGACGGCCCGGACGGGGCGACGGAGCTGACCGAGCTGCCCCGGTTCCCGCTGCCCCGCGCGGCGCTCGCGGTCGGGTCGCTGCTCGCGCCGCTGCCCGGCACGGTGACCCGGGTGCACGTCGGGGCCGGTCAGCGGGTCGCCGCCGGTGACCTGCTGCTGACCCTGGAGGCGATGAAGCTGGAACATCCCGTGCTCGCCCCGACCGACGGTGTGGTCGCCGACCTGCCGGTGCCCGCCGGTGGGCAGGTCGAGACGGGTGCGGTGCTGGCCGTGGTCAACCCCGAGGAGGCACCCCGATGAACTTCGACCTCACCCCCGAGCAGGATCAGCTCCGCGACGCCGTCCGCGCGCTGGGCCGCCGGTACGGCCACTCCTACTTCGTCGAGAAGGCGAAGGCCGGTGGGCACACCACCGAGCTGTGGGACGAGGCCGGTCGGCTCGGCTACCTGGGCGTCAACGTCCCCGCCGAGTACGGCGGTGGCGGTGGCGGCCTCACCGAGCTGGCCATCGTCTGCGAGGAGCTGGCCGCCGCCGGGTGCCCGCTGCTGCTGCTGGTGGTGTCGCCGGCCATCGCCGCCACGGTGATCCACCGGCACGGCACCGAGGAGCAGCGCAAGCGTTTCCTGCCCGGGTTCGCCGACGGCTCGCTGAAGGTGGTCTTCGCGATCACCGAGCCGGAGGCCGGGTCGAACTTCCACCGGCTCGGCACGGTGGCCCGCCGCGACGGCGACGACTGGCTGCTCTCCGGCCGCAAGTGCTACATCTCCGGCGTGGACGAGGCGCAGTACGTGCTGGTGGTGGCGCGTACCGAGGACGCGGCGACCGGGAAGCTCAAGCCCGCGCTGTTCGTGGTGCCGACCGACGCGGCCGGATTGACCCGGTCCAAACTCGACATGGAGATCGTCTCCCCGGAGAACCAGTTCCTGCTCTACCTGGACGACGTCCGGCTGCCCGCCGATGCGCTGGTCGGCGGGTCGTTGGACGCCGGCCTGCCGGCGTTGTTCGCCGGGTTGAACCCGGACCGGATCACGGTCGCCGCGATGGGCGTCGGCACCGGCCGGTACGCCATCGAGCGGGCCACCGACTACACCGCCACCCGCAAGGTCTGGGGTGGGCGGAGCATCGGCGCGCACCAGGGTGTGGCGCATCCGTTGGCGCACGCGGCGGTGCAGGTGGAACTCGCCCGACTGATGATCCACAAGGCGGCCACCCTGTACGACGCGGGCCGCGACCTGGAGGCCGGCGTGGCCGGCAACATGGCCAAGTACGCGGCCGGGGAGGCCGCCGCGCTGGCCGTGGACACCGCCGTGCAGGCCCTCGGCGGGGCCGGCATGACCACCGAGTACGGCGTGGCGACGCTGCTCGGCGCGGTGCGGGCCGGTCGGATCGCCCCGGTCAGCCGGGAGATGATCCTCAACTTCGTCGCCCAGCACGTGCTGGGCCAGGAGAAGTCCTACTGACCCCCTGGGACGGTCACCCGCCGGCAGCGCCCGGTCAGTGCACGGCGCGGCAGGCCGCGTCGGTACGGTGCACCGGGCGCACCCGCCGGCCCAGCCCCTCCAGCAGCGAGTCCTCGACGTGGTAGTCGCGGATGCGCAGCCGGTGCCGGGGCAGCTCCTCCTCGCTGGGGCAGAGCACCTGGGCGCGGACGTCGTCCACCGGCACGTACCGGACGCCGCCGCGTTCCTGGAGCAGCACCATGTTGACGTCGTCCACGGTGACCACGTGCCCCCGGACGTCCTCGGTGACGCCGGGGCTCGACTCCACAGTGGTCACGGTGAGCGGCAGCACCGGGGTGGTGATCACCGGCAGCGCCGCCCAGACCAGCATGGCCAGCACCGCCGCCTCGGTGACCGACGCGAGCGGCCGGATCACCGCCCCGGGCAGCGGGCCGGTCACCGCGAGGGCGAGCAGCGGCGGGGCGACGAGCAGCGCCAGGACGAGCAGTTCCCGTTGCTGCCACGCGTCGACCAGGGTGGGGGCGAGCAGCCACCCGTAGCCGCCGAGCAGCGCCACCACGAGCAGCGTCCGGGGCACCACGTGCTCGTGCAGGCGGGCCGGGGTGAGCTGGAAGGCGGCGACGAACGCCGGCAGCAGCAACGGCAGGTAGAGCAGTTGCCAGGTGACCAGGGCGGTGAGGAAGCTCGCCAGCACGAACCAGGCCGGGGTGAGGTCCGCCCAGCGGACGAAGAGCGGGCGGCGCACGGCCGGCGGCATCCGTTCGACGCTGACCCGCAGCACCGCGCCGAGCGCGAAGACCGCGACCAGGCCGGTGGAGAGCAGCCGGGCGGCGGTGGTGAGGAAACCGGCGAGCAGGTTCACCGGCCCGACGTTCGCCACCAGCAGCAGCGTGGTCTGGAGTTCGCCGCCCGCCTCGACGCCGAGGCGCAGCACGGAGAAGATGGCGGGCACGCCGACCACGGCCGTCCAAAACGACTGGCTGGCCCGCGCCCGCCGCTCCACCGCCGGGTCCCAGCCGTCGCGCACGGCGACGGTGGTGGCGCCCAGATCCTGCGGTACGGCCGGGGCGGTCACCGGGTCGGCGCCTTGTCGTCGAAGTCGACCAGTTCCGGCACGTTCAGCGGCTGGGGCTGCGCCTTCTCCGCTTTCAGATACGGTGCGAGGGACCTGGTGTAGGCGGTGATCCACGGGCTGCTGATCCCGTTGCGGCCCTGCAGGTAGCTCTTCTGCAGGGCGAAGGCGACCAGGTCGCGCAGGGCGGGGTCGCCGATCGGCACCCCGATGCCGAGCAGTTCGCTGGTGCCGAAGGGCATGTCGACGATCTCGAACTCGGTCGGGTAGAGGGAGAGGAACCCGGCGAGGATCGTCTCGTCGGAGCTGACCGCGTCGTAGCGGCCTTCCCGGATGCCCTTGACGCAGTCGCCGACCTCCTTGACCACCAGCGCCTTGACGTCGTGCTTGGCAAGCTCGGCCTCGGTGGTGGAGCCACCGCTGGTGCACACCTTGTAGGTCGGTTCGCGGAGGTCCTCGATGGTGCGGATCTTGTCCCTGAGCCGGGTCGGCACCATCACCTCCTGGGTGGTGACGAAGTACGGCCCGGCGAAGCTGACCAGCTTCTCCCGCTCCTCGGTGATGGAGAAGCTGGAGACCACCAGGTCGACCACGCCGCCCTGGAGGGCGGGGATACGGTCCTCGGTGGTCACCGAGACCCACTCGATGCGCTGGTCACCCTCGTAACCGAGGTAGGAGGCGACGTAGCGGGCGATCTCCACGTCGAAGCCGGAGTGCACGCCGTTGCGCAGCTCCCCCATCAGCGGCTCGGTGGTGGCCACCCCGATCTTGATCTTCGGCTGACCGTCGATGTGCGACTCGCGCAGCTTGTCGCGGACCGAGGGCAGCGACGGTTCACGGCGGTTCTCGCAGCCGGCGGCGGCGGCCAGGGTGAGGGTCAGGGCCACCGCCAGGGTGGTGGTGACCGATCGGACCCGGTGGCGGGCGGAGATGTGGTTCATCGGCGCACCTCGCTGACGGACAGCCTGGGGACACCGAGGGTAGCGGCTCCCGTCCATCTCCGTCGCGCCGCATCGCGGTGCCGGGTCGACCGCCGCGACGTCCACCCGACCAGCCGGGGAGAGAAGCCCGGGGTACGACGGACGACCCGAGCGCCCGTCGTACCCCGGAGTCGGATCAACGTACGGTCAGCGAACCCGCCAGGGGCAGCGGCGCGACCACCGGCGGCAGTCGCTTGGGCGCACCCCGGGCCGGCAACCCGGCGGCGGCCAGCGCGTTCTTGTCGGAGGCGGCCCGCCCGGCCGGCTCCGACGCCCCGACGAACGGCTGCACGTCGCCGACGCAGACGGTGCCCTCGGCCGGCAGCGCCCCGCGCAGCAGGTACGCGTCGATCGCCCCGGTCACACAGGCCGACGTCCCGTATGCGGTGTGGCCCCAGCTGTCGCTGCTGAGCAGCCGGCTGTTCGGCAGCAGCCGCGCCGAGGTCACCGCCCCCTGGTAGCTGGTGGCCGGGTCCCAGTAGTTGCCCACCACCAGCACCGGTGCGGCGGTCCGGCGGTCGAACGGCCCGGTCCAGGCGTCGGCGTCGCGGACCGTCCAGGCGTCCCGGGCACACAGCGCGGTGATCCAGGACCAGGGCCGCCCGAAGTAGGGTGCCCGCTTGTCCTCCTGGGCACTGAGCGCGGGCCAGTCGGCGAGCTTCCCGGGGTGGTAGGCGTCGGTGCAGTCGACGCCCATGGTCTCCAGCCCGTTGTCGTACGGGAAGTCGAACCGTCGCTGCTCACGGGCCTGTGCGGCGATCCGGCCGAGCGCCGCGCGCGCCCCGGCGAGTCGGGCCGGCGACGCCGACTGCGGGTCGGTGAGGGTGAGCAGAAGTGCGGTGCTGTCCACGATCGGCTCCCAGCCGTAGGGGCTGTAGAGCGCGCTGAGGCTGGCAGCCACGAAGTCGGCGTAGCTGACGGTGAACGGGCCGGCGTCCGGGTCGTCGATCACCACGGGCTTCTGCCGCAGCCGCTTGGCCACCAGATCGTAGGAGGCGACCGGGTCACCGGCGGCGGCGAGGGGGCACGCCTGCGGGCCGGCCCCGGCGCAGCGGGCCAGGATCTCCCGCAACGCCCGGTAGGCGGCGTCGGAGCTGCGCAGCCGGGACTCCTGGAGCTGCTCACGCGCCTTACCCTGGCCGACCCAGGCGGCCGGGTTGAGCACCCCGTCGACGGCGACCGCGCGGACCCGGTCCGGGAACATGTTCGCGTAGTACTGGCCCAGCGCGGTGCCGTAGCTGAAACCGAGGTAACTGAGCTTCTGGTCGCCCACCGTTCGGCGTAGCACGTCCATGTCCCGGGCCACCTCGGCGGTGGACATCGCCGAGGTCAACGGCCGACCGGTGGTCGAACACGCCCGGCCGACCGCCTTCGCCGACTTCAGGTACGCCTTCTCCTCGGCCTTCGTCCACGGGAAGGCGACGTTCAGACCGGCGTACGCCCGGGTCTGCTCCTTCACCGACGGGAAGCACCGGACGTTGGTGCTGGCGGCGACGCCGCGCGGGTCGACACCGACGATGTCGAACCGGTCGAGCAGGTCGTCGCCGAGGAAGGACGGCGCGGCCAGCGCGATGTCGGTGCCCGAGCCACCCGGGCCGCCCGGATTGAGGAAGAGGCTGCCGATCCGGGCCTGCTGGTCGCGGGCCTTCACCCGGAGCAGGGCGACCTCGGTGGTGGCGCCCTTCGGCTTGTCGTAGTCCAGCGGCAGTGCGACGGTGGCGCACTCGGCGTAGCCGTAGCAGGCGTACCAGTCGAGCTTCGGGGTGGGCACGCTGTCGACGCGCCGGGCCTCGGTGCGGCTGGTCCGATCGGGCACGGCGGGGCGGGTGTGCGGGCTGCCGGGCGCGGCGGCTGCCGGCACGACCGCCATCGTGGTGAGGAGCAGGCCGGCGACGACCGCAGCAGCCAGTGACCGGGTGTTTTGTGGCATGTAGATGCCTTCCGGTGGGATACGGGACGAGTCGAGACGACACCTCGACGTTCGTCACTCTAGGCAGAACGGTCAACCACACTGGGCCGTATGGTTTGACAGCACGCCCGAAAAGGCCATGCTTGTCAGGTGAGGCGATTCCTGAGGCCGGACGCGCGGACCGTGGCGGTGGTCGCGGCGCTGGCGACCACCGCGGTGGTGGTGGTGCTGGTCTTCCGGCATCCCGCCGGCATCGTGACGGTGGGGTTGGCGCTGCTCGGTGTCCTCTTCGCCACGGTGACCGGCACCGCGCTGGCCGCACTGCGCGAACGCGACGACCGGGAGCGACCGGTCGGGGCGGCCGCCCCGGGCCTGCCGGAGGCCGGCTCGTTCCTCGACGCCGACACCCTCGACGCGCTGGACACCGCGGCGGTGTTGAGCCGGCTGCACCGGATGCGCGAGGTCAGCGACCAGTGAGGGTGGGGGCGACCAGGGCGTTCACGCCCCGCCCGGCGAGACAGCGGTAGGTGCGGTCGAAATCCTTCTCGCCGGGTGGCAGCACTTCGAGCCGCCAGCCGTTGGCGTAGTCGATCCCGCTGGTCAGCCGGAACGTCCGGGCGTTGCACACCGACCGGACGGTCGGGTCGGCGCTGATCGCGTCGTGCCCGGCGGCGGCCAGCGCGGCCGGCAACTGCCCCTCCACGTACGTCTCCCAGGTGTGCCGCCCCTCGCAGGAGACCTGGGCGGCCTCGGCCCGGTCGCCGCGTAGCCGGACGGGGCCGAAGCACTCCAGCACGGGGGCGCACCGGGCGCCGGGCGGCAGGACCGCGGCGGTGCCGTCGGCGGCGCAGCCGGGCAGGGCACCCCAGCGGGCGGCCGGGCTGGACGAACCGACGGTCGACGGGGCGGCGGTCGGCCCGGCCAGTGGCGGAGCGCCACCGGCGACCCACGCTCCGGCGCTCGCCGAGGCGGCCAGGGCGAGCACCCCGGCGCCGCCGAAGAACCAGCGCCGCCGCCGCCGTGTGCCGTGCGGCACGGTCGGGTGGTCGTCCTGGGACGGAGGGCGGGGGGTGGGCCGCCCGGTGCTCCGTCCGGGTTGGCTGGTGGTCCACCCGAGGGTGTACGGCCCACCGCCGCCGGTGCCCCCGGACGGCCCGCCGGAGACCGGGGCGCCGCTGACCGGGGCGGGAGCCGGATCGACGGGCAGCGCGGTCAGCAGGTCGCGCAGTTCGAGGGCGGAGGGGCGGGCGTCGGGGTCGTTGGACATCCCGGCGCGCAGCACGTCGACCAGTTCGGTGGGCACCCCGGGCAGGTCGGGGATCGGGTGGTGGAACAGCTCCAGCACGGTGACCAGGCTCGGGTTGCGCTCGGACTGCCAGCGCGGGGGGCGGCCGGTCATCACCGCGTAGAGGGTGGCGCAGAGGGCGTACACGTCGACGGCCGGTGACGGCGGGCTGTGGTTGAACATCTCCGGCGGGGCGTAGGCCGGGGTGAGCACCTCCAGGGTGACCGAGGCGTCCCGTGCCTCGGCCAGCACGGCCAGCCCGAAGTCGGCGAGCACCGCCGAGTTGAAGTGCGAGTGCAGGATGTTGGCCGGCTTGACGTCGCGGTGCAGCACCCCGGCCGCGTGGGAGTGGGCCAGCGCGTCGGCGATCTTGATGCCGAGGTCACGGGTCTCGGACGCGTCGAGCGGCGAGGTCCGCATCCGTTCGGCGTACGACCCGTCGCACAACTCCATGATCAGATAGGGGTGCTGGTCGACTGTCACCCCGACGTCGAAGAGGTCGACCACGTGCGGGTGCGAGGACATCCGCCCGGCCGCCCGCGCCTCCCGCAGGAACCGGGCCTGGTCGCGTTCGTTGTCCAGGGTGCGGTTCTCCACCTTGACGGCGACCTCCCGACCGACGGAGATCTGGGTGGCCCGGTAGACGGTGGCGTAGCCACCCCGGGCAAAGACCTGCAAGTCGGTCAGACCGGGCACATTGGGCAGCCGAAGGGCGCCGGGCGGGGTCTCGGTCACGGCTCGAAAATACCCGTTCCGCCGGGGCGCTCAGCGGTCCGTACCGGCGGCGGTGGCCGGACCGGCGGCGGCCGACCGGCTCGTCGTGCCCCCGGATACGCCACTGACCTGCGACGGTGTCGAGTTGGGAGCGCTACCGTCCCCACCTGCTGATCGACGGGCGTCGAAGCGCAGGCCGAGCGCCGTCGCCACCGCGCCCGCACCCTCCCACAACGCCACCCCGATGAACCGGTCCGGTGCCACGTCGGCCAGCACGGTCAGCGTGAAGACGGTGAAGGTGACCAGCCGGAACACCACTGTGAACCGGTAGAACGCCCGCCACTCGGTCGCCACCGCCAACAGGTAGTAGACGCCCATGTTGAATGAGGCCATCGAGGACGCGGTGAGGAACGTGCCGGTGTAGTCGCCGGGTGCCCGGGTCGCGGGCACCTCGAAGCCGAGCATCCGCAGCTGCGCCTCCGGCCACACCAGTCCGAGCGCGCCGAGCAGCACCGCCAGCACCCCGAAGACCGCGATCGTCCAACCGGCGCCCGAACGCGGCAACCTCATCCTGCCCCCCACCCGACGGCGCGACCGGCACCGAGGGGCGGTCGCGTGAAGTGACACGCTAACCGTCCCGGCCGACAGGCGCACATCCCCGGAACCGACAGACCTGCCGTCCGCCGACGACCGCAGCCCGGCGGCCCACCGCCGGCACCCGCCGACGTCCCGGTCAGACCCCGTCGGCCAGCCGGGCCGCCAGGGCGTCGGCGCTGGCCCGTTCGCTGCGCTGCTCGGTGGCGTACGCCAGCCGCACCGCCTCCTGCGCGCTGGCCAACGCCTCGGCCGGACGACCGCACGCCGCCAACGCCTCGGCCAGCACCCCGGCGCCGATCACCTGGCTGCGGACGTCCTCCGCCGGGGCGGCGACCGCCCGCCGGGCCCAGTCCAACGCCTGCTCCGACTGGCCGTGGGCGAGCAGCGCGGAAGCGTACCGGGCGAGGGTCTGCCGGCGGGAGAACAGCAGGGTCGGCGTCTTCGCAGCGGTCGTCGCCACCGGAGCGAGCAACCCGACCGCGGTGGCCGGGTCACCGGCGGCGAGCCGGGCGGTGGCGAGCAGCACCCGGGGCGCGGCCTGCGCCGGTGCCTGCGGGTTGTGCGGTTCGACGGCGGTCAGCACCGCACGGGCGTCCCGCTCGGCGGTCTCGCAGTCGCCCATGTCCAACGCCACGAAGCCGCGCAGCGTGCCGGCCATCCCGGTCAGCAACGGGTGCGAGGTCCGCCCGGCGTACGCGAGGGCGTCGGTGAACAGGTCGGCGGCGTGCTCCGGCTCGCCCAGCCCCCGCGCCACCACCCCCCGGACGACCAGGGCGAACCCTCGCCCCCAGTCGTCGGAGACGGCGGCGAAGTCCCGGTACGCCCGGCGGGCCGACCGGTCCGCCTCGGCCACCTCGCCCATCTCCGCCCCGGCGAACGCCTCGACCGCGCGCAGCGTGCCCACCGCCCACGCCTCGCCGACCCGTTCCCCGAACGGCAGGAAGATCCCGGCCAGCCGGCAGGCCTCCCCCAGTCGGCCGGCCAGCAGCCGGGCGAAGGCGGTGGTGCCGCGCAGCCAGGCCCGCCCGTACGGGTCCTTCAGCTCGGCGAAGAGCCGGGCGGCCCGGCCGAGCACCGCGTCGGTGCCGGCGAAGTCCCCCCGGGTGGTGGTGACCCAGGCGAGGTTCTGCAATGCCCACGCCTGCCCGCGCAGGTCCTTCGCGGCGAGGCTGATCTGGTAGGAGGCGGCGAGGCGGCTGCTCGCCTGCCCGAGCCGGCCGGCGACGAAGTCGGCCATCCCGAGCCGGCGCATCGCCGAGGCCCGCAGGTTGGTCACCTCCCCGGCGGTGGCCACCTGCAACGCCTCCTGCCAGCAGGCCACCGCGCGGGCCTGGTCGCCCTGGGTCTGCTGGGCCTGACCGGCGAGCAGCAGGGCGCTGGCCCGGGTGCCGGCGTCGTCACCGGCGTTGGCGGCGATCTTCTCGGCGAAGGCGAGCGCGTCACCGACCCGGCCCACCTGGAGCAACGCCCGCGCGTGCACCACCCGGTCGGCCGGGGGCAGCCCGTCGCGGGCCAGGTCGGCGGCGCGTTCGGCGTACTCGACGGCCAGCGCCGGCTCGCCGGCCTGCAACGCCCGGCGGGCGGCCCGGCCCAGCGCGGCCACCCCGAGCCCGGCGACCGTCCGGGCCGGCGAGTCCGGGCGGAGCTTCACCGCGTCGGCGAGGACGGCGGCCCGCTCGACCTGCTCGGCCACGAAGTCGTCGCGGGCCGCGTCGGTGAACCCGCCCGGCGGGGCGACCGACGCGCCGGGGACCCCGGTCGCCCAGCGGGCCAGCGCGGCGTGCCGTTCGGCGAGTTCGGCCTTGCTCACCCCGGCGTAGGCGGCCTCCCGCATCAGCGGGGTGGCGAACGCGAACCCGCTGCGGGTGCGGTGCAGCATCCGGCGTTGCAGCAGCTCCTCCACGGCCCGTTCCAGCTCGACGGCGGCCACCGCGCCGGGCCGGCCGGCGGGCCCGGACCGTTGCTCACGCAGCGCCTCCAACGCGCCGGTGGGCACCACGTCGCCGACCACGGCGGCGTCCCGCAGCACCGACCGGGCCTCCGGCGGGAGCGCGTCGATGCGGGCGGCGAGCACGGCGGCGAGGTCCCGGGAGAGCAGCCGGCTGCCCAGCGACCCGGGCACCAGCCGCCACCCGCCGTCGGGACCGGCGGTCAACGCTCCCCGTTCCCGCAGCAGGGTGACCAGTTCGGCCAGGTAGAAGGCGTTTCCCTGGGCGGTGGCGAGCAGCCGGTCGGCGTCGGCCTGGGGCAGCCTGCCGCCATTGAGATAGCTGGTGAGCAGGCGGGAGGCGTCCGCGCCGCGCAGCGGCGGCAGCGGTTGCACCTCGGCGTCGGCGATCCAGGTCAACGCCCCGGCGGTACGGACCAGCTCCGGGCGGCCCAGCAGCATCACCAGGACCGGGCCGGTGAGCCGGGACAGCGTCGCGCCGAGGGCGGCGATCGTCTCGCCGGTGGCGTCGTGCAGGTCGTCGACCACGATCACCAGCGGCGCCTCGGCGGCCAGGGCGCTGAGCAGCCCGGCCACCGCGACCGGCACCGCCTCGGCGTCGGCGGCCGGCGGGGTGGTCCCCCAGCCGCCCTGTTCACCGGGGCTGCCGGCGGGCAGTTCGGCGTACCCGAGCAGGGCCAGGAGCTGGTCACCGGCGAGCGGTGGCGCATCGGCGCGCAGCCGACCGAGCCGCTGGGCGAGCCGGCGCAGCCGTTCCTCCACGGCCGGCCGGGTGAGCGCGGTGGAGGTGTCGCTGGGCAGGCCGACGGCGGCCCGGACCAGGTCGGCCAGCGGGGCCAGCCGACGCCGTTCGCCGAAGGCGGCGCAGCGTACCGAGAGCACCCGGGCCCCGCTGTGGGCGGCGTCCCGGCCCGCGCCGACGTCGTAGCCGGCGGCGAGGCGTTCCACCTCGGCGGCGAACCGGGACTTGCCGATCCCCGCCTCGGCGGTCATCAGCAGCACCCGGGGTTCGCCCCGGTCGATCACCTCGGCGAGCCGGCCGGCGACCCGGCCGATCTCGGTCTCCCGCCCCACGAAGGGCGCCTCGTCGCCGAGCCCCGACCGGGTGCCCGGGGCGTCGAGCAGGCCCAGCAGCTCGTACGCCTCGACCGGCTCGCGCTTGCCCTTGAGCCGCAGCGGGCGCAGCACCCGCCAGGAGGCGACGTGCCGGGTGGCCGACGAGGTACGGGCACCGGCGTAGATCGCGCCGACGGCGGCGGCGTCGGCCAGCCGGGCGGCGGTGTTCACCGTGTCCCCGATGACCGTGTACTCGATGGCGGCCTGGATGCCGGCTATCACGTCGCCGGTGTTCAGCCCGACCCGCAGGCCGAGCGGTGCGCCGCCGCCGCGTTCGTCGTCGAGCACCCGGCGCACGGCCCGCTGCATCGACAGGGCGGCCCGCACGGCCCGCTCGGCGTCGTCCTCGTGGGCCACTGGCGCGCCGAAGACCGCCATGATGACATCGCCGGTGAGCTTGTCGACGTGCCCGCCGAACGTCTTCACCGCGCCGGCGAGCGCGGCGAGCACCCGGTCGGTGACCGCGCCGACGCGTTCCGGGTCGAGATCCTCCGACCAGGAGGTGAACTCGGACAGGTCGCCGAAGAGCACGGTGACGACCCGGCGTTCGGCGGTCGGCAGGCCGGCGGCGGCCGGCAGCGCCGCCCCGCAGTTGTGGCAGAACCGCGCGCCCGGGACGGCGAGCGTGCCGCACACCGGGCAGGTCACGGCTGCTCCACTCCCAGGTACTCCAGTTGGGCGCGGACGGACCACTCGGCGGCCCACCACAGCGACCGGTCCACGTCCGCGTAGACGGTCGCCACCACCTCGGGTGCGGTGCGCGCGCCCGCGTCGACGGCGGCCCGGACCTGGTCGAGCCGGGCCCGGCGGTGGGCGAGGTAGAAGTCGGCCGCCGCGCCGCAGTCGGCGAGCGCCGGGCCGTGGCCGGGCAGCGCCGGGATTCCCTGGTACGCGGACAGCCGCTCCAGGCTGGTGAGGTAGTCGCCGAGGTGGCCGTCGGGGTGGGCGACGACGGTGGTGCCCCGGCCGAGGATGGTGTCCCCGGTCAGCACCACCCGCTCGGTGCCGTACGACACCTGCAGGCAGACCGAGTCGGCGGTGTGCCCGGGGGTGGCGATCAAATCGATGCCCAACCCGTGCCCGTCGAGCTGCCCGGCCGCCCCGGTCAGCGGGTCCCCGCCGACGGTGTGTGCCGGGTCGACGGCGAGCACGGGGACGCCGCCGAGCAGGTCGCTCAGCCGGGGGGCGCCCTCGGTGTGGTCGGGGTGCCCGTGGGTGATCAGCACGAGCCCGACCGGG
>NZ_JBMDWU010000412.1:0-5649 GCF_048594385.1 Micromonospora sp.
TAGGCGACCACCGCGAGTGTCTCCAGGGCGGCCTGGGTCAACCGGACCGACTGCCCGTCCAACACGAACCGTTCCACGTACGTCGCGTATTCCGGCCGGGTGTAGAGCCGCCAGCCGCCAGCCGCCCGGCGCAGCTCGAACCCGTGCCCGGTGGCGGTGTAGCCGGCCGCGATGTCGTCGAGCACCGGCCCGATCCGTTCCGGGGGCTGCTCCAGCACCTGCGCCAGCACCAGCTCGCTGACCGGTTCGTCGACCACCAGCAGGATGGCCTCCAACGCGCCGCGCAGCTCCGCGTCGTCGAGTTCGGGTGCCGGCGGCGGAGCGACCGGCACCCGCCGTCGTCCCGCCGGCTGCCGCTTCGGTACGCCCGCCGCGCCCCGCTCCCCCGCGGCCTCCGGCCCGGCGTCGCCGCCACCCGCCCCACCGGCCGCGGTCGCGGCGGCTGAGGTCACGTCCTCGCCCGGTCCGGGATCGGGTGTCCCGTTGGCGGCAGGCCCGCAACCGGCCGTCCCGGCATCGGCTGGTCCGGCGTCGGCCACCGCCAGGTCGGCCACTGGCGGGTCGGCCACTGGCGGGTCGGCCACTGGCGGGTCGGCCACTGGTAGGTCGGCTGCCGCCGGGTCGGCCGGTGCCGTCGGCGCGGGCAGCCCGGGAACCGGGTCCGTGCCGGGCGCACCGGGAGCGTCCACGCCCTCGGGTTCCGAGGGGGTGTCAGCCGGCTTGCGCGCGGGGGTGGGCCGCTCCCAGGGGGGAATCCAGGCGGCGGCCTGGTCGGCCAGCGAGTCCCGGCGCTCCTCGTCGCTCATCAGTTCTCCTGCATCGATGCGGGCTCGTCCCCCGGCCCGGCGGCAACCGTCCCACCCGGCTTCGACCCGCCACGCCCCGACCCACCGTGCACCGGGTCGGTGGGCTCAGGGTCGGCGGCGGTGCCGGGGTCGGCAGTCACCAGGGCGGGCGTGGCGGTGGTCGGGCTGTCGGTGGCGGGCTCGGCCGGGTCGGGGTCGGCGGGGCTGCCGGCGTACTCGTCGACGTGCAGGTCGGCGCCGCCGTCGGCGGGGCCGGTCCAGCGCACCGTCAACTCCTCCAGGGCCTCCTCCTGGACGAACGCGACCAGCCCCTCCCGGTACAGCTCCAGCAGGGCCAGGAAGCGGGCCACCACCTCCAGGGTGATCTCGCAGTCGGCGCAGAGCAGGGCGAAGGTGGCGACCCCGGCCCGGCGTAGCCGCTCGGCGATGACCGCCGCGTGTTCCCGGACACTGACCCGGACGAGGTGCACGTGCGCGATGGACACCTCGGGCACCGGTTTCGGGGTCATCGCCCGCACGGCGAGCGTGCGCAGCCGTTCCGGGCCGATGCCGAGCACCAGGTCGGGCAGGGCCTCGGCGTACCGGGCTTCCAGGGTGACCGCCCGCGGGTAGCGTCGCCCGCCGACAGCCTCCAGTTCGGCGATGTGCGCCGCCGCCTCCTTGGACGCCTTGCACTGCAACAGCCGGGCGAAGAGCAGGTCCCGCGCCTCCAGCAGGGCGAGATCCTCCTCGTCCTCCACCTCGGCCGACGGCAGCAGCCGGGCCGCCTTCAGGTCGAGCAGGGTGGCGGCGACGAGCAGGAACTCGCTGGTCTCGTCGAGGTCCCACTCGTCGCCCATGGCGCGCAGGTAGGAGATGAACTCGTCGGTGACGGTGTGCAACGCCACCTCGGTGACGTCCAGCTTGTGTTTGCTGATCAACTGCAGCAGCAGGTCGAACGGGCCGGTGAAGTTCGCCAGCCGGACGGTGAAGCCGCCGCTCTGCCCGGCCTGCGGCACCCCCGCCGGGTCGGTCGCCACGTCGGCGGCGACCTCGGCGGCCAGCACGGGCGGCTGCTGCGGGGTCGTCGGCGGGTCCAGCGGCGGCGCGGTCACCGGACGACCGTAGTCCACGCCCCGGACGTCGTCGCCGTCCGGGACGCCCCGGCGTGCACCCCGACCTACCGGTCGGCCTGGGCCGCGATCACCTCACGGGCCAACTGCCGGTAGTTGCGGGCCCCCGAGGAAGCCGGGTCGAGGGTGGTGATCGGCGCACCGGCCACCGTGGACTCGGGGAACTTGACCGTCTTGGTGATGACGGTCTGGTAGACCTTGTCGCCGAACGCCTCGACCACCCGTTGCAGCACCTGCCGGCAGTGGGTGGTGCGGCTGTCGTACATGGTGGCGAGGATGCCCTCGAGTTCCAGGTCGAAGTTGAGCCGCTCACGCACCTTGTCGATGGTGTCCAGCAGCAGCGCCACCCCGCGCAGGCTGAAGAACTCGCACTCCAGGGGGATGAGCACCCCGTGCGCGACGGTCAGCGCGTTGATCGCCAGCAGGCCCAGCGAGGGCTGGCAGTCGATCAGGATGTAGTCGTACTCCTTACGCACGTTGCGCAGCACCCGGGCCAGGGCCATCTCCCGGGCGACCTCGTTGACCAGCTGTATCTCGGCGGCCGACAGGTCGATGTTGGCGGGCAGGATGTGCAGGCCGGCCACGTCCGTCTTGATCAGGACGTCCTCGGCCATGACGTCGTCCTGCATGAGCAGGTTGTAGACCGACAGGTCCAGGTTGTGCGGGTTGACCCCGAGGCCCACCGACAGGGCGCCCTGCGGGTCGAAGTCGACGAGCAGCACCTTGCGGCCGTACTCGGCCAGGGCCGCGCCCAGGTTGATGGTGGTGGTGGTCTTACCCACGCCACCCTTCTGGTTGGCCATCGCGATGATCCGCGCCGGGCCGTGCCGGTCGGTGGGCATCGGCTCGGGGATCGGCTTGCGCATCGTGTAGGCGGCCGGATCGGCCGGGCCCAGGTCGGCGCCGAGCGACGCCTGCTGCTCACGGAGCTCCGACGTCCAGGCGTCGGCACGGTCACCGTTGCCAGCCATGTCCTCGTTGCCCCCTCCCGACGACCACCCGGCGTCGGAGCTGTCCGACGTCCTTCGCGGCGCCGCGGCGCACCCCGGTTGTCGCCCAGGAGGTCCGCGCCGATGCCGACTCTACGCCACCGGCGACCAGCACGTTCGGCACCGGTCCGGCGTGTCGGGCATAGCGGCCGGTCAGCGGGCCGGCGGGGGGTCCGCGTCGCGGGCGCGGGGGTGGCTGGTCGCGTAGACCTCGCGGAGCCGGTCCACGGTGACCAACGTGTACACCTGGGTGGTGGTGACCGAGGCGTGGCCGAGCAACTCCTGCACCACCCGCACGTCCGCGCCGCCGTCGAGCAGGTGGGTGGCGTAGCAGTGGCGCAGGGTGTGCGGGGAGACGGCGTGCGGCCCGTCCACCGGCAGTCCGGCCCGGCGGGCGGCCCGCCGCAGCACCGTCCACGCCCCCTGCCGGGTCAGCGGCCCGCCCCGGGCGTTGACGAACACCGTCGGGGTGCCCCGCCCGGCGGCCACCAGCGCCGGCCGGGCCCGCACCAGGTAGGCGCGCAGCGCGTCGACGGCGTACCCGCCGACCGGCACCAGCCGGGTCCGGCCGCCCTTGCCACGCAGCAGGGCGGCGCCCTCGTCGACGTCCAGGTCGTCGACGGCGGCACCGACCGCCTCGGAGATCCGCGCGCCGGTGCCGTACAGGAACTCCAGCAGCGCCCGGTCGCGCAGGGCGAGGGCCGCCCCGTCGCCGGTGGCGGTGACCGGGCCGGCGGTCTCCAACAGCCGGACCACGTCGTCGACCGGCAGCGCCCGGGGCAGCCGGCGGGCCGGGGTGGGTGGGCGCACGTCGCGGCTGGGGTCGTCGCCGGTCAGGCCCTCACGCACGGCGAACCGGTGCAGCCCGCGCACGGCGGACGCGGCCCGCGCGGCCGACGTCACCGCCAGCGGCGGATGGTCGTCGTCACCGGCACGCAGCCGGGCCAGGTGCGCCTCGACCTGCCGGGCGTCGACGGCGGCCAGGTCGCGCACCCCGGCGGCGGCCAGGGTGTCCAGGTACCGGTCCAGGTCCCGCCGGTACGAGGTGAGGGTGTTGGTCGACAGTCCCCGCTCGACGGTGAGGTGGTCGAGGTAGCCGCGCACGACCCGCCGCAGGGCCGGCGCGGGCTCCCCGCCCACCCCGACCCCGTCACCTGCCACCCCCGGCACCCCGTCTGCGGCCGCGCGGGGCACGACGTCGGATGCCGGGGCGTGCGTCGTCGGCCCGGTCAGGCCAGCACCTCGTCCAGCGGGAGGGTGGCCATGCCGTGCGCCTCGGCGACCGGGCCGTAGACGACCTGACCGTCGTGGGTGTTCAGGCCCAGCGCCAGGGCCGGGTCGTGGCGCAACGCGTCACGCCAGCCCTGGTTGGCAAGCTCCAGCGCGTACGGCAGGGTGACGTTGGTCAGCGCGTAGGTGCTGGTGTGCGGCACCGCGCCGGGCATGTTCGCCACGCAGTAGAAGATCGAGTCGTGCACCTGGTAGGTCGGCTCGGCGTGGGTGGTGGGGCGGGAGTCCTCGAAGCAGCCACCCTGGTCGATGGAGATGTCGACCAGCACACTGCCCGGCTTCATCCGGGACACCAACTCGTTGGAGATCAACGTCGGGGCCTTCGCGCCCGGGACGAGGACCGCGCCGATGACCAGGTCGGCGTCGAGCACCGCCCGTTCGATCTCGTACGCGTTGGAGGCGACCGTCTGCAGGTGGCCCCGGTAGATGGCGTCGGCCTGCCGCAGCCGGGCCACGTTCTTGTCCAGCAGCAGCACCTCGGCCTGCAGGCCCAACGCGATCGCGGCGGCGTTCATCCCGGACACGCCCGCGCCGATGACGACGGTCTTCGCCGCGTACACCCCGGACACGCCACCCATCAGGATGCCCCGCCCGCCGCCCTGCCGCTGCAGGTGGTACGCGCCGACCTGCGGGGCGAGCCGGCCGGCCACCTCGGACATCGGGGCGAGCAGCGGCAGCGACCGGTCGGGCAGTTCGACGGTCTCGTAGGCGATGCCGGTGACCCTCCGGTCGACCAGCGCGTCGGTGCACTCCTTGGACGCGGCCAGGTGCAGGTAGGTGAAGAGCACCTGCCCGGCGCGCATCCGGTGGTACTCCTCGGCGATCGGTTCCTTCACCTTCAGCACCAGCTCGGCGGTGTCCCACACCTCGTCGGCGGTGCCGAGGATGGTGGCCCCGGCGGCGGTGAACTCGTCGTCGGTGAGGCTGGACCCGACGCCGGCACCGGCCTCGACGAAGACCTGGTGACCGTGGCGGACGAACTCGTTGACGCCCGCCGGCGTGATCGCCACGCGGTACTCGTGGTTCTTGACCTCGCGGGGGATTCCGACCTTCACGTGAGACACCTTCCTCCGGGGTGCCGCACCCCGGACTGCGCGGTGCCCCGCCGGCTCCGTTGCCGACGCGGTCCACCGTTCCCGCCGGCGGCAGTCTAGGCGTGCCGCCGACCCCCGACGGGCGGCACAGTGACAACCGGTGCCCGATGCGCCTGACGGTGTGTCAGGCATACCGCGCAGGCCAGCCGTTCGGCGTCACACCCATCGTCGCACCGCGCGGCCCCGACCGCCGCACGGGAAACGCTCCCGCAACGACGTCGTGACACAGCGGGCCGGCCGGGACGGACGGACGACACAGGGGCCGCGCGGCGTACCGCGACGGCCCCTGTCGGCGTACCGGATCAGCGGTGCAGCGGGGTGTCGGCGCGGCGCAGCACCGACCAGCCGGCGTCGCGGG
>NZ_JBMDWU010000413.1:0-29818 GCF_048594385.1 Micromonospora sp.
AGTCCCCGGCCTACCCGCCCGGCCCCGGTGCCCACACCGCCGACCGGCATCCCGCGCCCCCACCCGTCGAGGTGCCACCGCCCGCCCCCACCCCGCCCACCGGGCCGTGGGGGTCGTCGCCGGTGCCGGACCCGGTGACCGGCACCCACCTCCCCCGACCCGCCGGCCCGTCCGACGTCACCGCGACCTCCGCGTCGGCCGGTCGCCCCGCACACCCGACACGGGCGCACGCCCCGGAGCCGATGACGGCACACCCGCCCTCGGCGCACGGCCCCGACCAGGCGTCGGCGCACCACCCGCACCCGCCTTCGGCGCACGGTGCCGACCAGTCGACGCCCCACCGCCCGGGCCCGGCGACGGTTGACCGGCCCGGCCCGGGAGCACCGTCTGCTCCGGTGGCGGCGCGTCCCGGTCCGGGGTGGACGGCAGGTGCCGGGCTCGGGTGGCTGCTGCGATCGGGCCGGCGACGGACCACCCCACCCCGCCCCCCGACGGCGGGAACCGGCCCGGAGCCCGCGACGGAAGGCGGTGCGGAACTGGTCACGGGAACCGGTGCGGACCCGACGACGGGGGTCCACCCGGAGCAGGCGGTGGAGACCGGCCCGAGGGCGGGGACGGGACGTGACCCGGAGCGGGGAGCCGCATCCGGGGCAGGGGCACCTGATCTCCGCAGCGGGGCAGGGCACTGGCCGCCTCCCGACGCCGGCCGGGATCCGCGCACGCACCCGCCGGCCGGCGCGCGGTACCGGGCGTCCGAGTTACCGCCACCGGCCTGGCCGGACCACCACGCCCCCGGCCGTCCGGTCCCACCGGACGGCCTGACGGATGCCGGCACCAGCTCCGGTCGACGCCCGGCCGCTGGTCGCCGCACCGGAGGGAGGGCGTCCGACGCAGCGTCGGCGGCCGGCACCGACGCCCGGCGGACCACCGTGACCCGCTGGCCGCACGACGACCCGCCCTCGGCCGGCGACCCGTGGCCGACGCTGCCCGACGCCGGCCCGACCGGGGCGGGAGCGGCCGGAGCGCACGGGTCGGGACCGGTGGGGGCCGACCCGTGGCCGGCGCTGCCCGACGACGGGGCGTGGCGAGGGCCGACGGGCACCGCCCGCGACGACGCCCGGTACGCCCGGCTCGACGCCGAACAGCGGGGGTACTGATGGAACGGGTCGCCTTCCTGGTCGACGAGTCCGGCGTCCGCGTCGACTGCCTGCTCAATCCGCAGACCGTGCAGGTCACCCGGGTCGCCGGGGTACGACCGCGGGGCAGCGCCGAGGGTCGGCTCACCGGGATCGGGCTGGCCGACGACCCGCTGGCCTTCACCGGTGGCGGGCGTACCGAACTGGTGCTGGACCTGCTCTTCGACACCGACCTGGTGGAGGGGCCGAACCGGCCCGGGGACGTGCGCACCCTCACCCGGCCGCTGTGGATGCTGGCCGAGAACTCCGCCGTGGCGCACGGCTGGCAGCGTCCGCCGCTGGTCCGGCTGGTCTGGGGCAAGACGTGGAACGTGCCCGGCGTGGTGGTGGCCGTCGCCGAACGGTTCGACGTGTTCACCCGCACCGGCTCGCCCCGCCGCTCGTGGCTGCGGATGAAGCTGTTGCGGGTGGCCGAGTCGGCCGACGAGGCGCAGCAGGGCTTCGCCGAGGAGTTGGCCGCCGCCACCGCGCCCGGGACGCCCCCGGGGCAGGCGGTGGTGGCGGCCGGGGACGGTGCGGCCACGCCCGGCTACTCCGGGGTCCGGTTCGACCTGCTCGCCCACGACGCGCTCGGCTCGCCGCTGCGCTGGCGGCTGCTCGCCGAGCACAACCGGATCACCGACCCGTTCGCCGTGCCGGCCGGCACCGCCCTCGCGGTGCCCCCGCCCACCGTGCCGCCGCAGCCCGCCGGGGCGTCCCCGGTGGAAGGCGTGGGCGGGACCGGCCCGGAGCAGGCCGGCGGGGGTGTGCGGTGAGTGCCCACCCGTCGGTGTTCCTCGACGGCGTGCCGCTGGGCGGGGCGGCGGACCGGCGGATCCGGTCGGTCCGGGTGGCGGCCCGCCTCGACCAGCCGACCCAGTGCGAGGTGGTGCACGAAGCCGATCCGGGCCCGGGGGCGCGGGGTCCCGGTCCCGGCCCGGCGGTGCCGACCGGCGCGACGCTCGACGTCCGGCTCGGCGACGACCTGCTGTTCACCGGTGAGGTCACCTGCGTCGAGGTGGAGTACGCCGCCGACGGCACCGCCCTGTTCCGCTGGCTCGGCTACGACCTGCTGCACCGGCTGCGCAAGCGGCAGCAGCTCCGGGTCTTCGAGGCGGTCACCGCCGCCGACCTGGCCCGGGAGCTGTGCGGCGCGGTGGGGCTCGGCGTCGACGCCGAGGTCGACGGGCCCCGGCTGGACCGGTTGCTCCAGCACCGGCACAGCGACCTGGAGCTGCTGCGGGAGGTGGCCGGCCGGGCCGGCCTGCACCTGGCCGTCGAGGGTGACCGGGTACGGCTGGTCACGTTGGACGGTCACGGGGAGCCGGTGCCGCTGACCCTGGGCCGGACGCTGCACTCGGTGCGGTTGGCCGCCAACCTGGACCGGGCCGCCGGGGGCAGCGCCGCGCTGGGCTGGCATCCGCAGCGGGCCGAGCCGCTCGGCCATCGGGTGGACGCCGCGCGCAGCGGCCGGCGGGTGCCGTTGCGTCCGGACCCGGCGGCGGTCGGCGCGGACGGCGTGCGGACCGTGCTGGACCAGCCGGGACGCGGCGACGACGAGTTGGCCGCGCTCGCCCAGGCCGGCCTGGACGACCGGGTGGCCGCGCTGGTCACCGCCGAGGGCGTCGCCGAGGGTGACCCGGCGTTGCGTCCCGGCCGCCGGGTCGCGGTGGCCGGGGTGACGGAGGATCTGGCCGGGGTGTACGTCCTCACCGAGGTGGTGCACACCGTCGACGCCAGCGGCCACCTCACCCGGTTCGCCACCGCCCCGCCGCCCTCCCCGCCGCGCGTCGCGGCCGGCGGGGCGGTGGTCACCCTCGGGGTGGTCACCGCCGTCGATGACCCGGAGCGGCTCGGCCGGGTCCGGGTGCGGCTGCCCGGGTACGGCGACCTGGACGCCGGCTGGCTGGCGGTGCTCTGCCCGGGGGCGGGCCGGGACAAGGGCATCGTGGCGCTGCCCGACCCGGACGACACGGTGCTGCTGGCCCTGCCGGGCGGTGACCCGGTCGCCGGGGTGGTGCTGGGTTCGCTGTTCGGCACCGTCACCCCGTACGACGCGGGGGTGGCCGACGGGCGCGCGGGCCGCTGGTCGGTGCGGACCGGCAGCGGTCAGACCATCGTGGTCGACGACGCGGCGCGGACGCTGCGGCTGGCCACCGACGCCGGCAGTTTCCTGGAGCTGACCCCCGAGCTGACCACCCTGCACGCCGCGACCGACCTGGTGCTGTCCGCGCCGGGCCGGGCGCTGGTGGTGCGGGCCCGCAGCGTCGACTTCCTGCACGCCGACGCGACCGAGGACGAGGCGACCGCCCGCCGGCAGGCCGGCACGCTCGCCCGCGCCCACTCCGGAGGTGCCTGATGCGCTGGATCACCCTCGACTCCCTGATCGCCTGCGACCACGACGGCCGGGTCACCAACCGGGCGTCGCAGGGCTGGCTGACCGTCGCCGGGACGCCGGTGCTGGTCGACGACGACCCGGTGGGGCGGGACATCGTGGCCTGCCCCAACTACGGGCCGACGGTCAAACCGTGCGCGAAGACCCTCGCGGTGCGGGTGGGCTACAGCGACTGGCTGCGGGTCGACGGGCACCGGATCGTCCTGTCGCACCTGGCCGGGTTCACCGACGGCACCCCGCCGAACATGGTCCGGCACACCGTGCACGACGCCCGGCAGCGCCTGGTGGAGGCGGACCGATGAGGGCGTTGCGGTTCGTCGGGGCCGGCTTCGACGCCGGCCGCGCCGGGGGCCTGGCGACGACCGCGACCGGCGGGCTCGCCGTGACCGACGGCGACGAGACGGTACGCCAGGCGTTGTACCTGCTGCTGTCCACCACGCCGGGTGAGCGGCTGATGCGCCCCGGGTACGGCTCCCGGCTGCACCGGCTGGTGTTCGCGCCGAACGACGACACCACCGCCGGGCTGGCCATCCACTACGTGCGGCAGGCGATCCGCCGGTGGGAGCCCCGGATCGAGGTGATCGACGTGGACGCCGGCCCCGATCCGGACGACCCGTGGCGGCTGGTGATCCGGTTGGACTACCGGGTACGGGCCAGCCTCTCCCCCGGTCAGCTGGTCCTCTCCGTCGACCTGCTCCCCGCCGACGCCGACCCGCCCGCGCAACGGGCCGCCGGTCGGTCGACCGGTGGCCGGGTCGAGGGGGACCGGTCATGACGCTGCCCGTGCCGCACCTCGACGACCGCACCTTCCTCGATCTGGTCACCGAGGCCCGGGAACGCATCCGGCAGTCCTGCCCCGGCTGGACCGACCTGTCCGCGCACGATCCGGGCATCGTCCTGCTGGAGGCGTTCGCGCACCTCACCGAGGTGATGATCTTCCGGCTGAACCAGTTGCCGGAGAAGGCGTACGTGCAGTTCCTGAACCTGCTCGGGGTCACCCGGCACGCCCCGACGGCGGCCTGGGCCGACGTGCGGTTCGTCCGGACCGGCGGTGACCGGGCGGCGGTGCGGATCCCGGCGGGCACCCGGGTCGCGGCGGCCCGGGGCGTCGACCCGAGACCCGTCGTCTTCGTCACCACCGAACCGGCGCTGCTGCCGGCGGACGCCGACGAGGTGACCGTCCGGATGCACCACTGTGAACCGGTCGAGGCGGAGCTGCTGGGCGTCGGCACCGGCCAGCCGGGGCAGGCGCTGCGGGCCGCCCGGGCACCGTTGGCGCGTACCGCCGAGGCACGGGACCTGCTGCTCGGGGTGGAGGTGCCGGCCGGGTCGGTGGAGCTGGGCGCGGTGGCCCGGGAACACGAGGGCGCGACGTACGAGGTGTGGCGGCCGGTGGACAGCTTCGCCGGGGTCGGCCCGCAGGCCAAGGTCTACCTGGTGGACCGCTGCTCGGGGCTGGTCACCTTCGCCCCGGCGCTGGACCTGCGCCCGCCCGACGCCGACCCGCCCGGCCCGGGACCGGCCGACGTGGGACCGGCCGGCGCGCTGGCGGGCGGCGGGCCGGTCACCGTCGCGGCGGTGCCGCCGGCCGGGGCCCGGGTGCGACTGTGGTACCGGGCCGGCGGTGGCCGGGCCGGCAACGTCGCCGCCGGCACCCTGACCACCCTGCGGGACCCGCTGCCCGGGGTCCGGGCGGAGAACCCGCAACCGGCAGGTGGCGGACGGGAGCTGGAAAGCCTCGACTCGGCGCTGGTGCGGGGCCCGTACGAGTTCTTCGCCCAGCAGCGGGCGGTCACCGCCCGGGACTTCGAGATCCTCGCCGCCGGCTCCGGCGGGGTGTCCCGGGCGCGGGCGTTCACCCGGGCCGCCGTCTACAGTTTCGCCCGCCCCGGCGAGGTCGAGGTGGTGCTGGTGCCGTACGTGCCGCCGGAGGCCCGCCCGGGTGGCCGGCTGCCGGTGGCGGTGCTGCGCGCGCACGAGGTGGCGGAGTCCCGCCGCCGGGTGGAGGCGGACCTGGACCGACGGCGGGCGTTGGGCACGAGCTGCCGGGCCGGCTGGGCCCGGTACAAGGCGGTGTCGATCCGGGCCCGGGTGGTGGTCCGGCCGGAGGAGGACGTCGAGGCGGTCCGGCGGCGCATCCACGACCGGCTGCACCAGACGCTCAGCCCGCTGCCCACCACGCTGAACCCGACCGGCTGGGCGTTCGGCGAGCCGCTGCGCGCGTCCAACGTGTACCGGATGCTGGAGCACGCCGAGCCGGGGGTGCGCTACGTCGAGTCGGTCCGGTTCGTGGTGGACGAGGCCCCCGACGCGCAGGTCCGCGCCGTCGCCGTCGACCAGTACCAGCCCGGCACCTGGTACGCCGGTCGGGGCCCGGTGCTGTTCCGCTCGTCCAACGCGGGGGTGGGCTGGGAACCGGCGGGCCGGTTCGACGACGACGAGACGGTGGTGCGGGTCGCCCCCGCCCCGGCCCCGGTGCGTCCCGGCGTGCTGGCCCGCCCCGGCGCGGTGGCGGTGGTGACCACCCGGGCGGCGGGCGGCTCCCGGGTGCACCTGAGCACCGACCTCGGCGAGACCTGGGCGGCGCTGACCGGCCTGGACTCGCGGATCACCGACCTGGCCTGGATCGACCGGGACGGCGCGGGCGCGCTGCTGCTGGCCACCGACACCGGCCTGTACGAGGTGTCCCTGCTGCCCGGGGCGGTGCCGTTGCAGATCCTGGTCGACCCGGCCGACGCCGACCGGGGCTTCTACGCCGTCCGGTCGTTCGTCTCGGAGCGCGGTGCGCCGGGGGTGGCGGTCGCGGCGCAGGCGGGTTTCGGGGTGTACCTGTCCACCGCCGGTGGCCGCCCCGGCAGCTTCACCCACGTCGGCCTGGCCAACGTGGACAACCGGGTCCTCGCCGTGCAGTACGACGGCCCGGCCACGCTGCTCTGGGCGGGCGCGGGTGAACCGGACCCGAAGAAACCGGGGCAGGGCTGCCACCGTACCCGGCTGTTCGAGTCCGACGTGAAGTGGCAGCAGGTGCAGGCCGGCTGGGTCGGCGGGACCTGCCGGGACCTCGCCTTCGTCGGCACCCTGGCGGTGGCCGCCACGCAGAGCGGCGGGGTGGTCCGCCTCGACACCCTGGCCGCGCAGCCGCAGTGGCAGCCGGTGGTGGTCAACTGCGGCCTGCCGCTGCGGGACCGGACCCGGTTCGTGCCGGTGGACGCGATCGCCGGGACGGGCGGGAACGGCCGGCTGATCCTGGCCGGCGGCGAACGCGGGGTGTACCGCAGCGGCGACGCCGTCGACTGGACGGCCAGCGCCAACCAGGCCACCGCCGACGTGGTAACCGTCCCCGACACCTGGCTGCTCTGCTCCGGCGAGCACGACATCGAGGTGGTGGGCCACGATGCGCCGGGCCGCGATTGAACGGCTGCTGCCGGCGGCCTACCAGCGGGCCGCCGGGCCGGGCAGCGTCCTGGCCGCGCTGCTGGACGTGATGGAGACGCTGCACGCCCCGGACGAGGCGCTGCTCGCCGACGTGGACGTGCTGTTCGACCCGTACCGCACGCCGGCCGGGTTCGCCGGCTACCTGACCCGCTGGGTGGCGATGGACCACGTGCTCGGCCCGCCCCGGCCGGACGCCCCGCCGCCGCTGCCCGTGGGCCGGCTGCGCGACCTGGTCGCGCACGGCGCGCTGCTGGCCCGCTGGCGGGGCACTCCGTACGGGATGCGGACCGCGCTGGAACTGGCCACCGGGGTCACCGGGTTCGTCCTCGACGAGCCGGCCGACCGGCCGTTCCACCTGGTCGTCCGGGTGCCGCAGGCGGCGGCCGGGCTGCTGACCGTGGTGACCCGGATCGTCGCTGCGGAGAAACCGGCGGCGGTGACCGCCGAGGTCGTCCTCGTCGACGCCCCACCCGCCGGGGACCGTCCCGCCGACGGTGGGCCGGTGTCGTACGGGCCGGCGGTCGGCCGCGCCACCGTGCCCGCCCCGGGCCCCCTTCCCCCGCCCGGACCGTCGCCTGAGGAGCCGTCATGACCACCGAATGGGCCGTCGTCGCCGCCGCCGAGCAGTTCACCCTCGACCCGGCCAACCGGGGCGAGCTGACCTTCACCGTCTCCAACCCCGGCGGCGCGCCGGATACCGTGGTCTTCGACGTCGCGCCGGGCGAGGGCAGCCAACGGGCCTGGTTCACGGTGGCCGAGCCGCAGCGGGTGGTGCCGGGGCAGAACTCCGTGTCGTTCCTGGTCCGGCTGGCGGTGCCGGCCGGCACCCCACCCCGGCGGTACGACATGACCGGCTTCGCCTACTCGGCGAACACCGCGCCGGAGGAGAGTTCCCGCGCCAGCGGCCGGGTGACGTACGAGGTCACCGGGGTCGCCCCGCCCCGGCGGGCCCCGTGGCCGTGGATCGCGGCGGCGGTGGCGCTGGTGGTGCTGGTCGGCGCGGTGGTCGGTTATCTGCTCAGCCGCCCCGACGCCGCCCCGCCACCGGCCGCCGCCCGGGTGGTCACGGTGGAGGCGGAGTCCCTGCTCACCGGGGCGAGGACGGAGTCACCGGCGGGTGCCGCGGTGAAGGTGGTGGAACAGCCGGACTGCTGCGGGCTGGCCTTCTCCGGTGGCCGGCAACTGTTCCTGCAGGGGCTGGCGGTGGGTGACCGGGTCAGCCTCACCGTCACCCTGCCGGCGGACGCCACCTGGTCGTTCGCCGCGTCCCGCACCACCGCGCCGGACTACGCCAACACCATCTGGCAGGTCGACGGGGTGCAGGTGGGCGGCACCTTCCTCGGCTTCTCGAAGCAGCCGGCGCTGCGTGACGTCGAGGACGTCGGCACGGTACGGCTCGGTCGGGGCGCGCACACCCTCACCCTGGTCACGGTCGGCCGGACCCAGGGCACCGAGCGGTACTTCGCCGGGGTGGACCTGGTCCGGTTCACCGAGCTGCCCGCGTCGACGGGCCGGCCGTGAGCGGCCGGCGGAAGCTGCTGCTGGTGGCGGTCGCCGTGCTGCTGGTCGCCGCGTTCGTCGGCGCGCTCGGGATGGGCCGCGCCGGTCGCGGTGACCCGGCCGACGCCGGCGCGCTGGGGTGGCTGGGCCGGCTCGGTGGCGACGGCACCGCCGTGGACCCGGCGACGGTGCGGGCGGACTGCGACCGTACCGGGGACGTGCTCTCCTTCGTCGGCGGCTGCGTGCTGCGGGTGGACGATCCCGGCGGGCTGCGCACCCTGGTGCTGCGCAGCCGGGTGGCCTTCGCGGTCACCGCCCCCGCGCCCGGCGACGCCGACCTGACCGTACGCGACGACGTCACACCCGCCGACGGGGGCGACGCCGTCGCGACGATCGCCGTCGACCGGGCCACCGAGGTCGGCCTGGGCTGCCCGGGAGGTGTCGGGTGCACCGTCACCATCGCCACCTCGTGACCGGGCGTCGGTCGGTGCCCCGGGTCGCGGTGACACCGGTCCGGGAGGTGACCCGGCATGGGTGAGCTGCGCAAGCCGTTCCTGCTGTTGGCGCTGCTGGCGGTGGCGCTGGTGGTGGCGCTGGAACTGGGCTCGTCGCTGCTGACCGGCGGTGGCGACGCGGGCGGGGCGCTGCTGGCCGGTGCCCGGGACCTGGGCGTGGACGTCGGCGAGGTGGGACGGATCAGCGAGCCGTCCGGTCGGGGCACCGGTTACCTGGCGCTGGTCGACGTGGTGGCGCTCTGGAGCACCGGCCTGTTCTGCCTGAGCCTGCTGCTCTCCGAGCGGGTGCAGGGCCGGGTGCAGGGGGTGGCCACCCTGGTCTTCGCCGTCCTGCTGATCCTGGCGTCGCTGGTGCTGCTGGTGACCGTCTTCGTGGAACTGACGGTGATGGTGTCGCTCTTCCTGGCCGTGCCCTTCGGCACGTTGGCCTACCTGGCGCTGTGGGGTTTCTTCCCGGTCGGCGAGGCCAGCCTGCTGCTCGGCCTGGTGCTGGCGTTGAAGCTGGTCTGGGCCGGGCTGCTGCTGCTCGCCCAGCCCCGGTTCCTGCAGAACAAGGGGCTCGTCCTGCTGGCGCTGACCACCCTGGTCTGCACGGTGGTGCTGGAGTTCCTGCACCGGCTGGTCCCGGTGATCCTGGTCAGCATCCTCGACGACGTCGGCGCGCTGGTCTTCGCCGTCGTGGCCCTCGTCTGGGGCCTGGTCCTGCTGGTCGGCTCCGTCCCCGCCATCGTCAAGGCCGTCCGCGCCACCGCCACCGTCCGGTGACTCCGCCGGCCGCCCGGCCGCCGGCACGGTTCGCCGGACCAGCGGGCGGCACGGTGGCGGGCGGCGGGGTGGCTGGTCGCACCGCTGGGGTGCGGCGGGGTGGGAGACGATGTGCCACCGACCGGTACCGCCGTGCCTGCACCCACCAGGCTCAGGACACGTGCCCCCGGTAGGCGTCGATGGTGGCGGCGAGGATGTCCGGGCCGGGGCGGGACCAGAGCGCCGCCTGGAACACCTCGACCTCGACCGGCCCGGTGTACCCGGCGGCGTCGACCGCCTCGCGCAGCCGGCGCAGCTCCACACAGCCCTCACCGGGCAGCGCCCGGCCGAGCAGCGCCCCCTCCGGGAGCGGGGTCACCCAGTCCGCCGCCTGGAACGCGGCGATCCGGTCGCCGGCGCGGGCGATCTGCGTATACACCGTGTCGTCCCACCAGACGTGGTAGGTGTCCACCACCACGCCGACCACGGCGGGGTCGAACCGTTCGGCGATGTCGAGCGCCTGGCCGAGGGTGGCGATCACGCACCGGTCGGCGCTGAACATCGGGTGCAGCGGTTCGATGGCGAGGCGTACCCCGGCGGCCGTGGCCTCGTCGGCGAGCGCGGCGACGGCGTCGGCGACCTGACGGCGGGCCCCGTCGACGTCGCGGCTGCCCGGTGGGAGTCCACCGGAGACCAGCACCAGTTCCCGGGTGCCGAGGGTGGCCGCCTCCTCGATGGCCCGCCGGTTCTCGTCCCACCAGTCGGGGGTGGTGAAGAACCCGCCCCGGCACAGTGAGGTGACGGTCAGCCCGGCGGCGCGGACCAGCCGGGCCGCCCGGTCGAGCCCGTACTCCTGGACGGGTTCCCGCCACAGGCCGATGCCGGGCACCCCGGCCGCAGCGCAGCCGGCGACGGCCGCCTGAAGCGGCCAGTGCTGGGCGGTGGCCTGGTTGAACGAGAACCGTTCCAGCCCCGGTGCCGGCACCACCCCGGTCACTGGGCCACCCCGGCCACGGTGAGGTACGCCCGGGCCCGCGCGGCGGCCAGCTCCGCGTCGGGCAGCAGCCCGGCGGCGTCGGCGAGGACGAGCAGCCGGGCCAGGTGGGCCGGGGAACGGCCGGACTGCTGCCCGGCCAGCATGGTGAAGTGCTCCTGGTGCCCGGCCAGCCAGGCGAGGACCACGATGCCGGTCTTGTAGAACCAGGTGGGCGCGGCGAACAGGTGCCGGGCCAGCGGCAGGGTCGGGGCGAACACCGCGTCGTAACGGTCCAGGTCACCGGCGTCGAGGGCGGACAGCGCGGCGGCGGCGGCCGGCGCGATGGCCGCGAAGACCCCGAGCAGGGCGTCGGAGTGGCCCTGTCCGTCGCCCCGGATCAGTTCCGGGTAGTGGAAGTCGTCGCCGGTGTAGAGGCGTACCCCGGCGGGCAGGCGGCGGCGCAACGCGATCTCCCGGTCGGCGTCGAGCAGGGACACCTTGATCCCGTCGACCTTCCCCTGGTGCTGTTTGATCAGGTGCAGCACCGTCTCGGTGGCCTCGTCCAGGTCGGTCGAGCCCCAGTAGCCGGCCAGCGCCGGGTCGAACATGTCACCGAGCCAGTGCAGCACCACCGGCTGGTCGGCGGCGGTGAGCAGTTCGTCGTACACCCGCAGGTAGTCGTCGGGGCCGGTGGCGGCGGCGGCCAGGTGCCGGCTGCACATCAGCACCGGGCGGGCGCCGGCGGCGGTGACGTCGGCGAGCTGTTCGGCGTACGCCCGGGTCACCTCGGGCACCGTGGCCGGGCCGGGTGGGAGCTGGTCGGTGGCGACCCCGGCGACGATCCGGCCGCCGACCGCGCGGGCCTCGGCGGCGCTGCGCCGGACCAGTTCCCGGGTGGCCGGGTAGTCCAGGCCCGCGCCGCGCTGGGCGGTGTCCATCGCCTCGGCCACCCCCAGCCCGTACGACCAGAGGTGCCGCCGGAAGGCGAGGGTGGTGTCCCAGTCGACGGCGGCCGGGGCGCCCGGGACGTTCTCCGCGCACGGGTCGGCGACGACGTGCGCCGCCGCGTACGCCGTCCGGGTGGTCGACGGGCCGGCGGGGCGCTCGTGGCCCGCGCCCCCGCGCAGCCGGTGCGTGCCGCCGTCGGGCAGCCGGACGACGGCGGTCACCGGGACAGCTCCGGCACCTCGACCCGGCGGCCCTCCCGGGCCGAGCGCAGCCCCAGCTCGGCCAGTTGCACGCCGCGTGCGCCGGCCAGGAAGTCCCAGGTGAACGGGGAACCGGTGACGACGTGCCGCAGGAACGCCTCCCACTGCACCTTGAAGCCGTTGTCGAACTCCTCGTTGTCGGGCACCTCGGTCCACTGCGCCCGGAAGTCCTCGGTGGCGGGCAGGTCCGGGTTCCACACCGGTTTGGGGGTGACCGCCCGGTGCTGGACCCGGCAGCGGCGCAGCCCGGCGACGGCGCTGCCCTCGGTGCCGTCGACGTGGAACTCGACCAGTTCGTCGCGGTGCACCCGGGTGGTCCAGGACGAGTTGAGCGCGGCGATGATCCCGCCGTCGAGTTCGAAGATGCCGTACGCGGCGTCGTCGGCGGTGGCCGGGTAGGGCCGGCCGGCCTCGTCGACGCGCTGCGGGACGTGGGTGGCGGCGACGCAGGTGACCGCCCGGACCGGGGCGAACAGCTCCTCCAGCACGTACTGCCAGTGCGGGACCATGTCCATCACGAGGCCGCCGCCGTCCTCGGCGCGGTAGTTCCAGGACGGACGCTGGGCGGGCTGCCAGTCGCCCTCGAAGACCCAGTAGCCGAACTCGCCCCGGACGGAGAGGATGCGGCCGAAGAACCCGCCGTCGATCAGCCGCGTGAGCTTGCGCAGCCCGGGGAGGAAGAGTTTGTCCTTCACGACGCCGGTGCGGATGCCGGCGGCGTCGGCGGCGCGGACCAGCTCCCACGCACCGGCGCTGGACTCGGCGAGCGGCTTCTCGGTGTAGATGTGCTTGCCGGCGTCGATGGCCTGCCGGATGGCCTTCTCCCGCTGCTGGGTCACCTGGGCGTCGAAGTAGATCTCCGCGTCGTCGCGGGCGAGGGCGGCGGTGAGGTCGGTGGTCCAGTCGGTGAGGCCGTGCCGTTCCGCGACCGCCCGCAGCCGGGTCTCGTCCCGGCCCACCAGGATCGGCTCGGGCCAGATCCGGGTGCCGTCGTCCAGCGCCAGGCCACCCTGCTCACGCAGGGCGAGCAGGGAGCGGACCAGGTGCTGGCGGTAGCCCATCCGACCGGTGACGCCGTTGACGATGATGCCGATCGACCTTCGGGTCATGGTCGTCCTTCCCCTTTGCACATCGCATAGGTAAGCGCTTTCCTAGCAGCCTAGGTGGCAGCTCCACCACGGGCAAGAGGCCGCCGTCGCCCGTTGCGGTAACCTGTCCGCTACCGTGCGGCCCCGACCGGGCCCGGACACTTTCGGGGGTGCCCATGGCGACGCTGGCCGATGTCGCCCGCCGCGCCGGGGTCTCCCCCGCCACCGCCTCCCGGGTGATCAACGGCAGCAGCAAGCCGGTCGCCGACGAGCTGCGCGAACGGGTGCTGCGGGCCGTCGCCGACCTGCGGTACGTGCCCAACGCGCACGCCCAGCTGCTGGCCCGGCCGCAACGCAGCGTGGTCGGCGTGGTGGTGCACGACGTCTCCGACCCGTACTTCGCCGAGCTGACCCGGGGTCTGCAACGGGTCGCCACCGACCACGGCCGGCTGGTCATCATCTGCAACAGCTACCGCGACCCGGAACGCGAACTGGAATACGTGGAGCTGCTGCGCGCCCAGCAGGTCGCCGCGATCGTGCTGGCCGGCTCCGGCTACCACGACGCCACCTTCACCGCCCGGCTCGCCGAGAAGCTGGCCGCCTACGAGGCGACCGGCGGCCGGGTGGCGGTGGTCGGCCGGCACGAACACCCCGGCGACGCGGTGATGCCGGCCAACACCGACGGCGGCCGGCTGCTCGGCGCGGAACTGCTGCGCCGGGGGCACACCCGGATCGGGGTGGTCGCCGGCCCGCAGGTGCTGACCACCATCACCGACCGGCTCGACGGGCTGCGCGCCGCGCTCGCCGAGGGCGGCCACCCGCTGCCCGCCGAACGCGTCAGGTACGCCGACTTCGACCGCGACGGGGGTGCCCGCGCCGCCGGTGACCTGCTCGACGCCTTTCCCGGACTGACCGCGCTGGTGGCGTTGAACGACTCGATGGCCGTCGGCGCGCTGACCCTGCTGCGCGCCCGGGGCGTGCCGGTCCCCGGGCAGGTGTCGGTGGTCGGCTTCGACGACATGCCGGTCGCCGCCGACGTCACCCCGGCGCTGACCACCGTCCGGCTGCCCCTGGTGGAGCTGGGCGCACGGGCGATGACCCTGGCGCTGGGCCCGCCCGCCGACCGGTCCCGGGTCGAGGTGCTGCCGGCCACCCTGGTCGTCCGGGACAGCCTCGGCCCCGCCCCGGCCTGATCCGCCCGCACCGGGCCGGCAGCACGGCGGGTGGGTGGGCGGGGTCGGCACCGGTTCAGGCGGGGGTCGTCGCCAGCTCGGCGAGCCGGTCGATCTGCCGGGGGTCGGACAGCGCCGAACCCACCGCCACCACCCGCACCCCGGCGGCGAGGAAGTCGGCGGCGTTGCCCGCGTCGATCCCCCCGGTCGCCACGAACCGCAGTTCCGGCAGCGGACCGGCCATCGCCTTGAACCACTGTGGACCGAGGCTGGCCGCCGGGAACGCCTTGAGCCAGATCAGCCCGTGGTCGAGCGCGAGCTGCGCCTCGGTGGGGGTGGCCACCCCGGGCAGGTGCGGGATGCCGTAGCTGACCGCCGCGTCGGCCACCGCCAGGTCCAGCCCGGGGGCGACGGTGAACGCCGCGCCGGCGCTGGCGGCCTGCCGTACCTGGGCGGGGGTGCGCACCGTGCCGGCCCCGACCCGGCGGCCCCGGTCCTTGCCGGCCTCCACCGCCGCCCGCAGGGACAGCGTGGCGTCCGGGGTACGGATCGGCACCTCGACCACGTCGATGCCGAGGTTCCAGGCCCGTTCGGCGAGCCGGACGGTCTCCGTCGGCGGCAGGTCCCGCAGGATCACCATCACCCGTGCGGTGCCGAACAGGGGTGCGAAGTCGTGCGCGGTCATCGACCGTTCCTTCCGGTGGCGGGGGTGGGGAGCAGGCCGGCGTCGACCAGGTCCAGGCTCGCCCAGTCCTGCGCCGGCAGCGCGAGGAGCCGATCGGCCAACGCCCGCCGCGGCGGCGGGGCGGTGTCCCCGGCGACGGTCAGGGCGGGGGCCGCGCAGAGGTGCCCGAGCCGCAGACAGCGGTCCAGGTCGAGGCCGCGCAGCAGCCCCGACAGGAGACCGGCGGCGAAGGCGTCACCGGCCCCGACCGGCTCGTGCACCGGCACCCGCAGCGCCGGCACGAAGACGGCCGCCGCGCCGCGGGGCAGCGCGGTGACCCCGACGGCGGCGTCCTTGACCACCACCAGTTCCGGGCCGGGCAGCAGGTCGCGGACGGCGGTCGGCTCGGTGACGCCCCACAGGGTGTGCGCCTCGTCGAGGCCGACCAGGACCACGTCGGCGGCGTCGGCGAGCCCGCGCAGCACCGGCGCGGCGGTCGCCGCCGACCAGAGCCGGGCCCGGTGGTTGACGTCGAAGGTGACCCGGGCGGCGGGTAGCGGCCGGTCGGTGACCGCCCGGCGGACCAGGGCCGCGCAGGACGGCGAGAGGGCGGCGGTCACCCCGGACAGGTGCAGCAGCCGCGCCCCGGCCAGCGCCGGCTCGTCGAGCACCCCCGGGTGCAGGCGGGAGGCCGCGGACCCGGACCGGTAGTAGTGCACGGTCGTGCCGTCGGGCGTCGGGTCCTTGAGGTAGACGCCGGTCGGCGCGGTCGGGTCGACGGTGACCAGGCCGGTGTCCACCCCGGTGGCGGCGACGTGCCGCCGGACCCGCCGGCCGAACGGGTCGTCGCCGACCCGGCTGACCCAGGCCGTCCGGTGGCCGAGGGCGGCGAGCGCGCACGCCACGTTGGATTCCGCGCCGCCGACCGAGACGCCCAACCGGTCGGCCCGGTCCAGCGGACCGGTCGGGTCGGGGCCGAGCACCACCATCGACTCGCCGACGGTGACCACCTCCGGGCCGGGCCCGGCCCCGCCGGTCGGGGCGGCGGCGGTCACTGTGGCTCCGCGGCGGCGAGCAGCGCGGTGACGCCGGCCCGGTCGCGTACCCCGTCGGCGACCAGCACCCGGTGCCGGCCGGTGCGCCGGCCACCGGCGGACACCACGGCCGGCCGGTCGAAGGCGAAGGCCACGCAGACCCCCGGATACATCGCCGTCCGCACGAACCACCGGTCGCCGAGCCCCAGTCCGGTGAAGACCAGGGTGTACGCCCCACCGCCCGGCGCGACCGCGGTGAGCGCGACCCAGCGGGCGGCGCTACCGTTGGCGGCCTGCTCGCCGTCGGCGTCGGCGGTGAACGTCACCGGCTCACCGTCGGCGACGGCCCGCCAGAAGAAGCCGCCGTAGCCGGCCCCGCCGGGCCGCCCGTTGGTGGCCGGGCTGCCCAGGTGGACGTCACGCCCGGCCGGGGCGGTGAGGGTGTAGTCGACGTCGAGCGCCCAGGTGTCCGGGGTCACCGGGCTCGCGGCGAGCCGGCGGTGCTCGGTGAGCAGCACCCCGCCGGCCCGGTCGCGCCACTGCAACGCGTGTGCCAGCCGGTCCGGCGCGCGCTCCCGCCAGTGCGTGTGCGCGATCACGCCGTGGTCGTCGCGCCAGGTGTAGCCGGTGTCCCGGACGTACGTCCGGCCGCCCCACAGGTTGGTGCCGTCGACGTCCTGCACGGCCAGCGACGCCCCGAGGTGCCAGACGTGGTCGGCGGGCAGGGCGTCGGTGACCGGGGTGCCGGCCAGGGTCCGGACCGGGTGCAGGTAGGGCCGGCGGCCGTGCTTCGGGTCCAGGTCGGGGCGCAGCACGTACCGGGCCACCTCGACGTCGCCGAGGCGCAGCCGGGGATCGTCGTCGGCCGGTTCCGGGGCGGCGTGGGTCGGGGCCGGGCCGGGGCCGGCCGGAACGGACTGGGGGTGACCGGTCACGGTGCCTCCATCCGGGCGGTGGGCCGGCGGGCGGCGACCGCGTGCAGGGCGGCCAGCGCGTAGCCGGCCAGGATCGGCACCGCCACCGGGGTGACCAGTATCCCCAACACCCCGGCCACCGCGCAGACCCCGCCGGCCGCCGCCCAGGTCCCCGGCCGGGCCAGGCCGGTCCGGGCGGCGACCCGGGCCGCCGCCCGGAAGCCCCGTCCGCCGGTACGACCGATCGCCACCACGGTCAGCCCGGCGTACCCGGCCAGGGCGGCGGTGACCACGGCGGTGCCGGCCAGCGCGACGCCGCCACCGGGCACCCGGCCGCTGGCCAGCGCGACCAGGTCGACGCCGAGCGCGACGGCGACGGCCAGCCCGACGGCGCTGGCGACCAGCCCGGCGGGCAGGGCCCGACCGAACCGGGACAGCGTGGTGCGCAGGTCCGGCCAACCGCCGAGGGTCAGCCGGTCGTGCACGGCGGCGCTGGCGGTGGCCAGTGCCGGGGCGAGGGTGAGCACCGGCAGCGCGGCCAGCGTCACCGCGAACCCGAGCAGCGCCAGGTCGGTGGCGTCGCGCAGGGTGTCCCGCCAGTCCCGGCGGGCGGGCGGGTCGGCCGGCTCCGCCACCGGTACGGCGGTCATCCCTTCAACCCGCTGGTGTTGATGCCCTCGACCAGCATCCGCTGGAAGGCCAGGAAGAACAGGAACACCGGCAGCAGCGACAGCACCGACATGGCGAACATCGGGCCGACCGCGCTCTGGCTGGTGGAGTCGATGAACAGGGTCAGCGCCACCGGCACGGTGTAGTCGTCCAGGCTGGACAGGAAGACCAGTTGCCGGAAGAAGTCGTTCCAGGTCCAGATGAACGAGAAGATCGCGGTGGTGACCAGCGCCGGGCGGCTCAGCGGCAGGATGACGTGCCGGAAGATGCCGTACGGGCTGGCCCCGTCGATCTTGGCGGCCTCGTCGAGTTCGCGCGGGATGCCCCGCATGAACTGCACCATGAGGAACACGAAGAACGCCTCGGTGGCCAGGAACTGCGGGATGAGCAGCGGCAGGTAGGGCCAGTCCCCGCCGACCAGGCCGAGGCTGCGGAACAGGATGTACTGGGGCACGATCAGCACGTGGCCGGGGAGCAGCAGGGTGCCGATCATGACGGCGAACCAGACGCCCCGCAGCCGGAACCGCAACCGGGCCAGGGCGTACGCGGCGAGCAGGCAGGAGACCGCGTTGCCGACCACGGTCAACAGGCTGACCATGGCGCTGTTGAGGAAGAACGTGCCGAAGCTGAGGTCGAAGTTGCCCCAGCCGGCGGTGTAGTTGCCCGGGGTGAAGCGCTCGGGCAGCAGGCCGATGTTGTTGACGATCTCTTCCTGCGACTTGACCGAGGTGCCCACCATCCACAGCAGCGGGTAGAGCACCACCGCCACGATCACGATCAGCACCAGCAGGCGCACGGCCTGCCGGCCGCCCTGCCGCCGGCCCGGCCGTCGCGTCGTCGAGGTCACCGCCACCATCACTTCTCCCCGTCGGAGTAGTGCACCCAGAACCGCCCGGTGCTGAAGAAGACCACGGTGATCAGGCCGATCGCGAGCAGGAAGACCCAGGCCATCGCGGAGGCGTAGCCCATCTCCAGGTCGGTGAAGCCGGAGATGTAGAGCTTCAGCGTGTACATCAGGGTGGAGTCGACCGGTCCGCCGGTGCCGTTGCTGAGCACGAAGGCGGCGGTGAAGCCCTGGAACCCGTTGATGGTCTCCAGCACCAGGTTGAAGAAGATGACCGGGGAGAGCATCGGCAGGGTGACGTGCCAGAACTGGCGGAACCGGCCGGCACCGTCGACGGAGGCGGCCTCGTACAGCTCGGTGGGGACCTGCTTCAACCCGGCCAGGAAGATCACCATGGGCGCGCCGAACTGCCAGATGGCCAGCACCATCAGGGTCTGCAACGCCCAGTCCGGGTCGCTGACCCAGGGCAGCCCCTCGATGCCGAACAGCGCGAGGAACGAGTTGAACGCGCCGTCCCGGTTGAACATGTTGACCCAGACGATGGCCAGCGCGACGCTGCCGCCGAGCAGGGACGGCAGGTAGAACAGCGCCCGGAACAGGCCCACCCCCCGCCACGCCTTGTTGAGCAGCAGCGCCACCCCGAGGGCGGCGGCCAGCTTCAGCGGCACCGCCACCAGGGCGAAGGTCACCGTCACCCGCACCGCGTGCCAGTACGACGGGTCGTCGGTGAACATCCGCTCGTAGTTGGCCAGGCCCACCCACTGCACCTCGGACAGCGGGGTGAGGATGTCGTAGTTGGTGAAGCTCAGCCAGAGCGAGAGCAGCATGGGGATCGCCGTGACGCCCATCAGTCCGATGAGCCAGGGCGAGAGGAATACGTACCCCGCCAGTCCTTCGGCGTGCCGGTCCGGCCGGGCACCGTGGTGAGGGCCACGGGTCCGGCTCCTTTCGTCGTCCGCGGTGTGCCGGTCAGGCGATCGCGGACTTGCAGGCGGCGACGAACTGCTCCGCCGCCTGGGCCGGGGTGGCCCGCTTGTACTGGACGTTCTCGGCGGCCTTGACCAGCTCGGACTTGACCTTGCTGTGTCCCTTGATCGGCACCTGCGGCGCCGTGCCGAACTTCTGTGCCAGCTCGGACTCGACCTGGATGGACTGCTTCATCGCCGGGTCGGTCACCGTCTGGCTGACCGTGGCCCGCAGGTCCATGTTCGACGGCAGGCCCCGGTCGGTGCCGAGCAACGCCACCGCCTCCGGGTCGTTGACCCTGAAGTTGATCACGTCCACCGCGACGTCGGCGTTCTTGCTGCCCCGGAAGACCGACCAGTACATCGAGGCGCGGGCCCACTGGGCGCTCGGGTCACCCGGGTACGCGACGACGCCCAACTCGTCGGCGGTGTTCTTCTTCAGCTCCGGCATCTGGTTGACCCAGACCCAGGAGGTGCCCGACTTGCCGGTCACCACGAGCTGCTTGGTGATGTCGGTGGCGTTGCCCTCGTGGATCACGTCGGCGGTCGGGGTGGCCCCCCGGTCGCGGGCACCCTTCCACAGCTCGAACCACTTCGTCACGTCCTCGGCGGTGAAGCCGAGTTCGTTGCCCTTGTAGAGGTCCTTGCCCTGCTGACGCAGCCACACCCAGAAGGCCTTGTCCACGGCGCTGGCGTCCATCGTGCCCGGGACCTTGGTCTTCCTGGTCACCTGCTCGGCCCAGGCGATGTGCTCCTCCCAGCTCTGGCCGGTGGTCGGCTCCGGGAGGCCGTTCTTGGTCAGCAGGGTCTTGTTGTAGACCAGCCCCTGGGTGTTCTCGCCGGCGGCCACCCCGGCCAGCTTGCCGTCGACAACGCCGTACTCCAGCAGGCTCTTGGGGAACTTCGACACGTCGAGCTTGCCGGAGTCCTGGTAGCTCTTGAGGTCGAGCACGGTGCTGCGGCCGGCGTACTCGGACAGGTAGTTGTCGTCGATCTGGAACAGGTCCGGCGGGTTGCCGCCGGCGGTGAGGGTGGCCAGCTTGTCGAAGTAGCCCTGGTTGGCCTGCCAGGTCTTCTCGAACGTCACGTTCGGGTGCTTCTTGGTGTAGAGGGCGAGGGCGTCCTCGGTGAGCTTGGCCCGCGCCTCACCGCCCCACCAGAAGACGGAGAGCTTGATCTGGCCGTCGGTACCGGCGTCGTCGTCGCCGCAGGCCGCCGCGCCGAACATCAGCGGTACGGCGACGGCGGCGGCGACCAGGCCGCGCAGGAATCGACGACGGGGTGCGGGGGTACGGTGGTGCGGTTCGGCCGGCGTGCCGGCGGTGGGGGACGTTGCGGGGTGCATGCGCTCACTCCTCGGGTTAGGAGGCGACGACGCCACCGGTGGTCGCGGTCGGGCCGCCCGGGTCCGCAAGGCGATGCGGGCCCGGGCCATCCGGAACGGAACCGGGACGGGATCGACCGGGTACGGGTCCGGTCGAGTCGCGAATGACCAGTTCGGTCTGGAGCATTACCTGTGCGGTGGTACGACGGTCGCCGACGGCCGCTGCCCGTCCCCCGCCGCGCGGGCGCGGGTCGGAGTCGTGTTGCAGCAGCATGTCGACGGCCGTCCGGCCGGCGGCCGCGGTTGGCGTGGCCACCGTCGTCAACTTGGGGCGGGTGAGTCGGCTCAGCGCGATGTCGTCGACGCCGACCACGCTGACGTCCTGTGGTACCCGGATGCCGAGCTGGTCGAGCCCCTCGATCAGCCCGATCGCCATCAGGTCGTTGTAGGCGAGCACGGCGGTGACGCCGCTGTCGCGTACCCGGGGGGCCAGTTCACCGCCGCCGGTCTCGGTGGGCGGGTTGGGCCCGAGCACGGTCAGCTCGGCCCCGCCGGAGCGGGCGGCGGCGCCGGCCGCCCGACGCATCTGCTGGTGGGTCCAGGAGCCGCGTGGCCCGCCGAGCAGGGCGATCCGCCGGTGGCCGAGGCCGAGCAGGTGCTCGATCGCGGCGCGCGCCCCCTGGCCGACGTCCATCATCACGCAGGGCAGGCCGGTGACCTGCCGGTTTATCACCACCACCGGGACTTCCCGGCTGACCTGCTCGATCAGGCCGTTGCTCATCCGGGGGCTGCACAGCAGCACCCCGTCGACCTGCTTGGCCAGCGCGTGGACCAGCTCCTCCTCGGCGGCCGGGTCCTCGTTGGTGTCGGCCACGAAGACGTGGTAGTCGCGGTGCCGGGCCTGCCCCTCGGCCGCCTTGATCAGCGGCGGGAAGAACGGGTTGGCGATGTCGGCGATGATCAGGCCGATGTTGTGGGTCCGCCCGGTGATCAGGGCGCGGGCGGCCCGGTTGGGTCGGTAACCGAGGTCCTCGGCGCAGGCCAGCACCCGGCCCCGGGTCTCCGGGTTGACCAGGTGCGGCGCCGAGAAGGTCCGGGACACCGTGGAGATGTGCACGCCCGAGGCCCGCGCGACGTCGCGGATGGTGGCTGGCACGGGCGGCCCTCTCGTCGATGGTGTGGTCGGGGTCACGTGGGTGCCGCCAATTAATGCAAACGGTTGCTCCACTGTCAACGGGAGTTTGTTACAGGTCGATTGCGGGGGCGCTCCTGCCATGCCCCCTTAAGCGTATGAAACGGTATCTATGCCACGGGATTGGCATCGATCGTTGACGTGCTCTTCACCGACGTGGTTTCTTCACTGCAAACCTTTGCAGCCACGGGAGGTCCACGGATGCCACCACCAGCCACGCCACGCCGACGGCACGCCCTCGTCGGCACCGGGGCGCGGGCGGAGATGTTCGTCCGGGCCCTGGTCACCGCGCACGCCGACACCGCCGAGCTGGTCGCCTTCGCCGACGTCAACCAGACCCGGATGGACGCGCACAACCGGTGGCTGATCGAGCTGGGCCATCCGGCCGTGCCGACGTACCCGGCCGCCGACTTCGCCACCATGCTCGCCAAGGAACGGGTCGACGTGGTGCTGGTGACCAGCGTCGACGTCACCCACGACGAGTACATCGTGACGGCCCTGCGGGCCGGCTGCGACGTGGTCACCGAGAAACCGATGACCGTGGACGCGGCCCGCTGCCGGCGCATCCTCGACGCGGTCGCCGAGACCGGCCGGCAGGTCACCGTCGCCTTCAACTACCGGTACAACCCGTTGCACGAGCAGGTCAGGAGGCTGCTCGCCGACGGCGCGGTCGGCGAGATCGGCTCGGTGCACTTCGAGTGGCTGCTCGACGTGCGGCACGGCGCGGACTACTTCCGCCGCTGGCACCGGGACAAGGCCAGCTCCGGCGGGCTGATGGTGCACAAGGCCAGCCACCACTTCGACCTGGTCAACTGGTGGCTCGACGCCACCCCGGTCGAGGTGTACGCCGCGGGCCGGCTGTTCTTCTACGGCGACACGGGCCGCCGCCACGGCTACGCCCGCGACTACGACCGGGCGCACGACTCCCCCGCCGCCGCCGACGACCCGTTCGCCCTGCGGCTGGCCGACCACCCCCGGCTGCGCGAGCTGTACCTCGACGCCGAGGCCGAGGACGGCTACCAGCGCGACCGCAACGTCTTCGCCCCCGGGGTGAGCATCGAGGACGACATGGCGGTGCTGGCCCGCTACTCCACCGGCGCGACGATGACCTACCACCTCACCGCCTACGCCCCCTGGGAGGGCTACCGGGTGATGGTCAACGGCAGCCGGGGCCGGCTGGAACTGGAGGTCACCGAGAGCGACTTCGTCAGCCCGGCCGCCGCCGGGGCGCTCAAGGGGGCCGCCCTGCACGGCGACGAGGCCGCCGCCGAACACGGCGCGGCCACCCTCACCCTGCGCCCGTTCTGGGCCCCGCCCCGCCGGATCCCGGTCGAGGGCTCCACCCGGCAGGGCCACGGCGGCGCGGACGTCCGGATGACCCGGGTGATCTTCGGCGGCGAACCGGACCCGCTGGGCCGGGCCGCCACCGCCCGCGACGGCGCACTGGCCCTGCTCACCGGGCTGGCCGCCAACCGCTCCTTCGACACCGGCGCGCCGGTCCGCGTCGCCGACCTGCTCACCCTGCCCTGACCGGGCCGGCCCCACGACCGTCCACCCCGAACCGCCGACCCTCCGCCCGCACCCGAGGAGTCCCCCGACGTGCCGACCTCTCCCGACCTGCTCCTGCCGACCGACCCGGGCGTCCGGGCCATCGCCCGCGAGCTGTACGCCCTCGCCGGCCCGCAGCCGATCATCTCGCCGCACGGGCACGTCGACCCGGCGCTGCTGGCCGAGGACCGGCCCTTCCCGGACCCGGCCCGGCTGCTCATCGTGCCCGACCACTACCTCACCCGGATGCTGCTCAGCCAGGGCGTGCCGCCGGCCGAGCTGGGCGTGCCCAGCGTCGACGGCAGCCCGGTGGAGACCGACGGCCGGACGATCTGGCGGCGCTTCGCCGCGCACTGGCACCTGTTCCGGGGCACCCCGTCGCGGCTGTGGCTGGAACGCACCTTCAGTGAGGTCTTCGGGGTGGACACCGCGCTCACCCCGGCCACCGCCGACGCCGTCTACGACGAGGTGGCCGCCCGGCTCGCCGAGCCGGAGTTCCGGCCCCGGGCGCTGTTCACCCGGTTCCGCATCGAGGTGCTCGCCACCACCGAGTCCCCGCTGGACGACCTCGCCGCGCACGCCAAGCTCGCCGCCGACGGCTGGGGCGGGCCGGGCGGCCGGGTGGTCACCACCTTCCGCCCCGACAACGTCGTCGACATGGAGTTCGACGGCTGGGCCGACAACGTGGCCCGGCTCGGCGAGGTGGCCGGCGTCGACACCGGCACGTACACCGGCTACCTGGACGCGCTGCGGGCCCGCCGGGCGGCGTTCGTCGCGGCCGGCGCGACCTCCTCCGACCACGGCCACCCCACCGCCCGGACGCTGGTGCTCGACGCCGACGAGGCGGCGCGGCTCTACGACAGGGGCCGGCGGGGGCTGGCCGACGCCGCCGACGCCGAGGCGTTCCGGGCGCACATGCTGGTGGAGTTCGCCCGGATGTCGCTCGACGACGGCCTGGTGCTGCAACTGCACCCCGGGGCGGTCCGCAACCACAACCGTCGGCTGTACGCCACCCACGGCCGCGACGTCGGCGGGGACGTCCCGCACGCCACCGAGTACGTGCACGCGCTCGCCCCGCTGCTCGACGCGTACGGCAACGACCCGCGCCTGCGGGTGGTGCTCTACACCCTCGACGAGTACACGTTCACCCGGGAACTGGCCCCGCTGGCCGGCGGCTACGCCGCGCTCTACCTCGGCGCGCCCTGGTGGTTCCTGGACTCCCCGGAGGTGCTGCGCCGGTTCCGGGAGGCGGTCACCGAGTCCGCCGGGTTCTACAACACCGCCGGGTTCGTCGACGACACCCGCGCGTTCTGCTCCATCCCGGTCCGCCACGACGTGGCCCGCCGGATCGACGCCGGATTCCTGGCCCGCCTCGTCGCCGAGCACCGGCTGAGCGAGGCCGAGGCCGCCGAGACGGTCGTCGACCTGGCGTACCGGTTGCCCAAGAAGGTCTTCAAGTTCGAGGGGTCCGCATGAGCACCAGGATCACCGCCGTCGACGTGCACGACGTCCGGTTCCCCACCGCGGCGGCCGGGGACGGCTCCGACGCGATCAACCGGGGTGACTACTCGGCCAGCTACGTCGAGCTGCGCACCGACGACGGCCCGACGGGCGCCGGGTTCACCTTCACCAACGGCCGGGGCAACGAGATCACCTGCGCGGCGATCGAGGCCCTCGCCCACCACGTCCGGGGGCGCACCGTCGAGGAGATCGCCGCCGAACCGGTGGCGTTCTGGCGCTCGCTGACCGCCGACGTCCAGCTGCGCTGGCTGGGGCCGGAGAAGGGGGTCATCCACATGGCCGCCGGCGCGCTGGTCAACGCGGTCTGGGACCTGCGGGCCAAGCTGGCCGGCAAGCCGATGTGGCGCTACCTCGCCGAGCTGTCCACCGACGAACTGGTCGCCAACATCGACTTCCACCACATCACCGACGCGCTGACCCCCGACGAGGCGGCCGGCATCCTCGACAAGGGGTTGGTCGGGGCGGCGGACCGGCTCGCCGTGCTGGAGCAGGACGGTTTCCCGTCGTACACCACCTCGGTGGGGTGGTTGGGGTATCCGGACGACAAGGTGCGGGCGCTGACCCGCGAGGCGTACGCCCAGGGGTGGCGGGCGATGAAGATGAAGGTCGGCGGCCCGCCCGCCGACGACGTGCGCCGGGCCCGGATCATCCGGGCCGAGATCGGCCCGGACGCGCTGCTGATGATGGACGCCAACCAGGTCTGGGACGTCGACGAGGCGATCACCAACATGACCGCGCTGGCCGAGGTCGACCCGTACTGGATCGAGGAGCCGACGCACGCCGACGACATCCTCGGCCACGCCCGGATCGCCCGCGCGGTGACCGCGTCGACCGACGGCCGGTGCCGGGTCGCCACCGGCGAGGTGGCCGCCAACCGGGTGATCTTCAAGCAGCTGCTCCAGGCCGAGGCGATCGGCGTGATGCAGATCGACGCCTGCCGGGTGGCCGGGGTCAACGAGGTGCTGGCCGAGATCCTGCTGGCGGCGAAGTTCGGGGTGCCGGTCTGCCCGCACGCCGGCGGCGTCGGCCTCTGCGAGTACGTGCAGCACCTGGCGATCTTCGACTACCTTCGGGTCGGCACCAGCCTGGACGGGCGGATGGTCGAGTACGTCGACCACCTGCACGAGCACTTCGTCGACCCGGTCCGCACCCGGGGCGGCCGGTACCTGCTGCCCACCGCCCCCGGCTACAGCGCCACCATGCGCCCCGAGTCGATCGCGCGGTTCCGGTTCCCGGACGGCCCGGTGTGGCGGTGAACGGGGGCACCGACCGGCTGGGCCTGGCCACCCTGCGCCGGCTGCCCGAGCAGAGCCGACCGCTGATCCGGCCGGGCACCGTGCCGGCCGGCATCGTCCACCTCGGACTCGGCGCGTTCCACCGGGCCCACCAGGCGGTCTGCACCGAGGCGGCGGTCGACGCGGCCGGCGGGGACTGGGGCATCGTCGGCGTCGCCCCGCGCAGCACCGACCTGGTCGAGGCGCTCGCCGCACAGGACGCGCTGTTCAGCGTCACCACGCTGGCCGCCGACCGGTCCGCGACCCGGGTGGTCGGCGCGCTGGCCGGGGTGCGGCACGCGGCCAGCGACCCGGCGGCGGTGGTCGCGCTGCTCGCCGACCCGGCGATCCGGGTGGTGACGTTGACGGTGACCGAGAAGGCGTACCGGCTCGACCCGGTCTCCGGGGCGTTGCGGGCCGACGACGAGCTGACCCTCGACCTGACCACCGACCGGCCCCCGGTCACCGTGCCCGGCCTGCTGGTGCGGGGGCTGCTCGCCCGCGCCGCCGCCCAGGCGGGGCCGATCGCGCTGGTCAGCTGCGACAACCTGCCGTCCAACGGGCGTCGGCTGCGCGGCCTGGTGCAGCAGTCGCTGGCGCTGGCCGGGGTGCCGGACGCCGTCCAGGACGCCCTCGCCGGGCAGGTGAGCTTCCCCGGCACGATGGTGGACCGGATCGTCCCGGCCAGCACCGCCGCGACCCTGGAGAATGCCCGCGCCGCGCTGGGGGTGACCGATCTGGCGGCGGTGGCCGCCGAGCCGTACCTCCAGTGGGTCGTCGAGGACGACTTCCCCGGCGGCCGGCCCATGTGGGAGCGGGCCGGCGCCGTGCTCACCACCGACGCCGGCCCGTGGGAGCGGCTGAAGCTGCGCGGCCTCAACGGCGTCCACTCGGCGGTGGCCTACCTGGGGGCGGTGGCCGGCCGCGAGACGATCGCGGACACGCTGGCGCTGCCCGGCCTGACCGACGTGCTGCGCCGGTTCGTCGCCGAGGACGTGGCCGGGAGCTTCACCCCGCCCGAGGGGACGACCGTCGTCGGGTACGGCGACGAGGTGCTGGGCCGGTTCGCCAACCCGGCGATCCGGCACCGCACCCTCCAGGTGGCGATGGACGGGTCGCAGAAGCTGCCGCAGCGGGTCCTGCACACCGCTGCCGACCTGCGTGCCCAGGGCCGACCGGCGTACTGGTCGGCGCTGGTCGTGGCGGCCTGGCTGCGGTTCCTCGACGGGCGGGCCGATGACGGCACGCTGCTGCCGCTCGACGACCCGCTGGCCGACCGGATCACCACCGCGCTCGCCACCGCCGGGGACACCCCCGCCGGGACGGTCGAGGCGCTGTTCGCTTTGCCGGAGGTCTTCCCGGCGGCGCTCGCCGACGACGACGGGTTCCGTGCCGACGTCGCCGGCTGGCTCGGCGCGCTGCGTACCCACGGGGTGGCGGCGGTCCTGGCCGGTGCGGCGTGACCGCCCCGGTACCGCCGGCCGCCGCCGCTGGGCCCACCACCCGGGACGCTCCGGCCGGGCCCGACGCGACGGCCGTGCCCCGGGTGGCGATCGTCGGCGCGAACGGACACGGCCGCTGGCACCGGCGCAGCGTCGCCGGGCTGCACGCGGCGGGACGGCTGCGGCTGGTGGCGCTGGTGGACGTGCGGCCGATCGAGGACGAGCCGGCCGCGCCGGTCCCGCCAGGGGCCAGCGTGCACACCGACCACCGGGAGATGCTCGCCGCCGCCCGCCCGGACGTGGTGATCGTCTGCACCCCGCCGCACACCCACCTGCCGATCGCCCTGGACGTCCTCGCCGCCGGTGCCGACCTGCTGTTGGAGAAGCCGCCGGTGCTGTCCACCGCCGAACACCGGGAGCTGGCCGGGGCGCTGGCCGCGACCGGCCGGGCCTGCCAGGTCGGCTTCCAGGCGCTCGGCTCGATGGCGCTGGCGCAGCTGTCGGCCGCCCTCGGGCAGGGCCGGCTGGGCACCGTCACCGGCATCGGCACGGTCGCCTGCTGGCAACGCCCCGACGGCTACTACGCGCGGTCCCCGTGGGCCGGCCGACGCAGCCTGCACGGCCGACCGGTGCTCGACGGCGCGCTGGCCAACCCGCTGGCGCACGCGGTGATGCAGTGCCTGGCGGTCGCCCAGACGGTGACCGGCGCGCCGGTGCGGCCGGCGCGGATCGAGCTGGAGCGCTACCGGGTCCGCCCGATCGAGGTCGACGACACGGCCACGCTGCGGATCGTCACCCCGGGCGGACCGCCGATCGTGGCGGCGGTGACCCTGGCCGGGGAGGACTTCGTCGCCGGTGAGGTGATCGTGACCGGCACCGCCGGGCGGGCGGTGCTGGAGTACCCCACCGACCGGCTGCTGCTGCCCGGCGACCCGCAACCCCGGGAGGTGCCGGGGCGGCGGGGGCTGCTGGAGAACCTGCTCGCCCACCGGGCCGACCCGGCCGGCACCCCGCTGATCGCCCCGCTGGCCCGGACCGCGCCGTTCACCGCCGTACTGGAACAGGTGCGGCAGGCCCCCGAGCCGACCCTGCTCGGCGGCGACCTGGTCACGGTCACCGGCAGCGGGCCGGAACGGGTGGTGACGGTACCCGGGATCAACGCGGCGCTGCGCCGGGCCGCCGGGCAGGGGGCGCTGCTGTCGGAGCTGGCGGTGCCGTGGGCGGTGCCGCCGGTGCGGATCCCCCTGGCGGCGCTGGACGACTGACGCACCATCCACCACCACCCTCCGGAGATTCCCATGCGTCCACGAACCACCGGGGCGGCCCTGGTCGCCCTGTCCCTCCTGCTGACCTCGGGCACTGCGGCACACGCCGCACCCGGCCGGACCGCCGACGGGGTGCCCCGGGCGGTCGAGCGGGTGGCCCGGCAGACCCTGCCGGCCGGCGACGGCTGGGCGTCCGAGGGCCCCGGCACCACCGGCGGCGCGGCGGCCGGCCCGGACCAGGTCCACCTCGTCCGCAGCCGGGCCGACCTGGTCCGGGCACTGGGCGGCGACAACGCCACCAACAAGAGCAATGCCACCCCGAAGGTGATCGTCGTGGACGGCACCGTCGACGGGTTCACCGCCGACGACGGCGACCTGCTCGGCTGCGCCGACCTGGCCGACCCGGAGTACAGCCTGGCGGCCTACCTGGCCGCGTACGACCCGGCGGTGTGGGGCATGGTGCCGCCGACGGGGCCGCTGGAGGCCGCCCGGGTGCGGTCGGTGGCCAACCAGACCCGGCAGACGCAGATCAACGTCGGGCCCAACACCACCATCGTCGGCCGGCGCGGGGCGGTCCTCACCGGGCTGACCCTGATGATCGACGGGGCCAGCAACGTCATCGTCCGCAACCTGACCTTCGACGACGCCCGGGACTGCTTCCCGGCCTGGTCCCCCACCGACGGCGCGACCGGCAACTGGAACTCCCAGTACGACCAGGTCTCGGTGCGCCGCAGCGAGCACGTCTGGGTCGACCACAACACGTTCACCGACGGCGACAACCCCGACAGCGCGCAGCCGGTGCACTTCGGCCGCCCCTACCAGGTGCACGACGGCTCCCTGGACGTCACCCACACCGCCAGCCTGGTCACCGCCTCGTACAACCGGTTCGTCGGCCGGGACAAGCTCATGCTGATCGGCTCGTCGAACACCGTCGGCCCGGACGTCGGCCGGCTC
>NZ_JBMDWU010000414.1:0-12135 GCF_048594385.1 Micromonospora sp.
GGCGAGAGGGGGCGAGACGGGGTGAGAGAGGGCGGGGTGAGGAGGGGCGGGGTTGGCGGGGGAGCGCCGGGTGGGCGGACGGCTCAGAGGAGAGGTGGCGGGTGGGGGTTAGCGTGCGGGACATGACCGACTCCGTGGACCGACGGTCCGCTTTCATCGTCGACGTGTTGACCGAGGAGTTCGGCGCGTCGATGGCGCTCGACCCGGCGGCGTTCCGCCGGAAGTTCCGCAAGATGGCCGCCTCCCCGTTCGCCTTCTACCGGGGCAGCGCCTCGTTGTTCTACGCCGACCAGCGCGGTGACTTCGCCGACGACGCGTTCCTCGACGAGCAGACCAGCCGGGTGTGGATCCACGGCGACCTGCACGCCGAGAACTTCGGCACGTACATGAACGCCTCCGGGCACCTGGTGTTCAACGTCAACGACTTCGACGAGGCGTACGTCGGGCCGTTCTCCTGGGACCTCAAGCGGCTCGCCGCCAGCGTGGCCCTGATCGGCTACGCCAAGGCCCTGTCCGACCGGGCGATCGGCGAGCTGGTCACCGGCTTCGCACAGTCGTACCTGACCGAGCTGCGGGCCATCGCCGCCGGTGGGGACGACGCGATCGGCTCGATCACCCTGGACAACGCCGACGGGGTGCTGCGCCGGGTGCTCCAGGAGGCCCGGCTGAACACCCGGGTCGACCTGCTGGCCGCGCAGACCACCGTCGACAACTACGAGCGGCGGTTCTCCCTCGGCGACGGGGTGTTCGAGATCGACGCGGAGACCCGCAAGAAGGTCTGCGCCGCGTTCACCGGGTACCTGGACACCCTGCCCCCCTCGACGGCCCGGCTGCGACCGGTCGCCACCCAGATCAAGGACGTGGTGCTGCGCAAGGGGGTGGGCATCGGCTCGGCCGGGCTGCCGTCGTACAACCTGCTGCTGGAGGGGCACACCGAGGCGTTGGAGAACGACGTCGTCATCTACATGAAGCAGGCGCAGGTGCCGGCGGTGGCCCGGCACATCGACGACGAGCGGGTCCGGGGCTACTTCCGGCACCAGGGGCACCGCACGGCCGAGTCGCAGCGGGCGTTGCAGGCGCACGCCGACCCGTGGCTGGGCTTCACCGAGCTGGACGGGGCCGGTCAGCTCGTCGCCGAGGTCTCCCCGTACGCCGCCGACCTGGACTGGTCGGACGTCAACGAGCCGGACGAGCTGGCCGGGGTGCTCGCCGACCTGGGTCGGGCGGTGGCCCGGATGCACTCGGTCGCCGACGACGAGTCCAGCCACGACCTGGTCGACTACTCGACCGAGGAGGCGATCGTCGCCGCGATCGGCGACGACACCGACGGCTTCGTCGGGCACCTGGTCGAGTTCGCCCACGCGTACGGCGTCCGGGCCCGCACCGACCACCAGCTCTTCGTGGATCTGTTCCGCAACGGCCGGCTGCCCGGCATCTGAGCCGGCCCGTCGGGCGTCACACCCCGAACTCCAGCACCACCTTGATGTCGTCGTCGGCGTGGGCGTACGCCTGTGCGTACGCCGACACCGGCACCCGGCGGGTGATCAGCGCTTTCAACCACGACTGGTCGGCCTGGGCGAGCGCCCGGGCGGCCAGGTCCCAGTGCCGCCGGTTGGCGTTGACGGAGCCGAACACCACGTTGTTCTCCAGCACCAACGCCCGGTTGAGCGCCCCGGCGTCGAAGTCGATGGTCCGCCCCCCGCTGGACACCCCGGTCAGGCAGACGATCCCGGCGGGGCCGACCTTGCACATGGTCTCCAGCACCACGGTCGGCGCGCCGGTGCACTCGACCACGACGTCCGGCTCGAAGTCCAGCTCGTCGACCGGCACCGTGTGGTACGTCGCCCCGAGCGCCCGGACCAGGTCCGGCTTGGGACCGGTGGTGTTGCGGTCCAGCACGTGCACCGACAGGCCACGCTGGACGGCCAGCAGGGCCGCCAGCAGCCCGATCGGCCCGGCCCCGGTGACCAGCACGGTCTGTGGTTTCCACTCCGCCCGGGTGCCGATCTGCGCGATGTGGTCCCACGCCTTCGCCACCACGCTCGCCGGTTCGAGCAGCATGCCGACCGGGGCGAGGACGGGGTCGAGCCCGACGGCGAACTTCGGCTGTACCCGCCACCGTTCCCGGGCGAAGCCGGTCAGCCCCTTGATCCCGTGCTCGGTGTACCGCCCGTTGCGGCACATGTCCCACTCGTCGACGGCGCAGTTCGGGCAGGGCACCGGGTCGGGGTGGCGGACGATGCCGGCCACCAGGTCGCCGGGTTGCAGGGTGCCGGACGGGTCCTCCAGCACCCGGCCGAGGGACTCGTGGCCGAGCACCAGTTCCCGCTGGCCGGGCGGGGCCTCCCCGTAGTCCCCGGCGATGATCTCCTGGTCGGTGCCGCAGATGCCGACGGCGACCGCCTCGACCAGGATGGCCCCCTCCTCGGCCGGCGGCTCCGGCCAGTCCTGCACCAGCCGCAGCGAGTCGCGGACCCCGGGAGTCACCGTCACAGCGCGCACGGCCCCATCTTTCCCCGCCCCGCCCCGCCCCGCCGGCCAAAGTGCCAGATGCCCGCCCCCGCCCCGCCGGACGAGCCCGCCGGGCCCGCCGGACGACGCCCGCCGGAACAGTCGGAAGATGCGGCGGGGGGTCGTCCGTTCACCTCATCCTGGTGTCCGCCGGGCGCGTACGACCGGGCGGGCGGGCCCGGCGTCGGGGCGGCGGCCATAGGATCAACCGCATGACTCCGGAAGAGGTCGGTCGGCGGGTGGTCGCGCTGCTCACGCCGGTCGAGGCGACCGCGTCGGTGTCCGGCGGGCAGGCCCACGCCCGGGCCACCGTCGACGTACCCCCGGTGGCCTGGGCGGACACGCTCCGCGCGGTGCGCGACGACGCCGAGCTGGCCTGCGACTTCTTCGACTGGCTCTCCGCCGTCGACGAGTTGGCCGCCGGCTTCGACGTGGTGGTGCACCTGTGGTCGACCCGGCACCGGCACGGCGTGCTGCTGCGGACCCGGGTGCCGAGACAGTCGCCGACGGTGGCGTCGGTGGTCGATGTGTTCCCGGGCGCGGCCTGGCACGAGCGGGAGACCCACGAGATGTTCGGTGTCGACTTCACCGGCCACCGGGATCTGGCCCCGCTGCTGCTGCCGCCCGAGTTCGAGGGGCATCCGCTGCGCAAGGAGTTCGTGCTCGCCTCCCGGGTGGCCAAACCGTGGCCGGGGGCGAAGGAACCGGGCGAGTCCGAGGCCGGTGGCGGTCGTCGGGCGGTCCGCCCGCCCGGGGTGCCCGCCCCGGGGGAGTGGGGCGTGGTGCCGGCCCCGGCCGGCCCGGCGACGGTGGGTGAGGGCGCTCCGGCCCGCGCGCCCCGGGAGCGGCCGGCCCGGCCCGCCGCGGGGGCCCGTCCGCCGCGTACCCCCCGCCCCGGCGCGGCCGGCGACCCCCCGGCGGTCGCCGACGGCCAGGCCCGCGGTGACCAGGGTGGCGACGAGGGGGGTACGGCCTGATGCCGACCTGGTTGGAGCTGGTGATCCGGATCGGCGGGGTGCTGCTGGCGTTCCTGACCCTGCCGCTGATCGTCGGTCAGGCCGAGCACAAGGTGATGGCGCACATGCAGGGCCGGCTCGGTCCGATGTACGCCGGTGGCTTCCACGGCTGGGCGCAGCTCGTCGCCGACGGGATCAAGTTCGTCCAGAAGGAGGACATCACTCCGCGCGAGGCGGACCGGGCGGTGTTCCGGCTGGCGCCGGTGGTGGCCCTGGTGCCCTACCTGCTGGTGCTGCTGGTGATCCCGCTCGGCCCGGACGACCTGGTCGGGCAGCCGCTGGACATCGGCCTGTTCTTCGTCCTGGCGGTGGTCGGGGTCGGCGTGGTGGCGGTGCTGATGTCGGCGTGGGCCTCGGCCAACAAGTACAGCCTGCTCGGTGGGCTGCGCGGGGCGGCCCAGCTACTCGGCTACGAGCTGCCGCTGGTGCTGGCCGCCGCCTCGGTGGCGGTGGCGGCCGGGACGCTGAGTCTCGGCGGGATCGTCGAGGCGTGGCAGCCGTGGTGGCTGCTCTGGCAGGCCCCCGCCATGATCGTGTTCTTCGTGGCCGGGCTGGCCGAGATCCGACGGCCCCCGTTCGACATGCCGGTTGCCGACTCGGAACTGGTGTTCGGCTACATGACCGAGTACACCGGGTTGCGGTTCGCGTTCTTCCTGCTCGCCGAGTACGTCGGGATCGTGGTGATCGCCGCGCTGACCACCGTGCTGTTCCTCGGCGGCTGGCAGGGCCCGTTCGCCGACGCACAGCTCGGGTGGCTGTGGACCCTGCTGAAGGTCTTCGCCGTCTCGTTCGTGATCATCTGGCTGCGGGTGTCGTTCCCCCGGCTGCGGGAGGACCAGCTCCAGCGGCTGTGCTGGCTGGTCCTGGTGCCGGCCGCACTGGCCCAACTGGTCCTCACCACCGCCGTACGCCTCACCCTGAACTGAGCGTCGGCCCGGAGGGGCCCCGGGACACTGTCCGGGGCCCCTCCGGCGCGCTCACGGCGCGGCGTAGAGCAGGCGGTTCGGGGAACCGACCCCCGGGTTGACGACCTTGCCGGTGGTGGCGGCGCTGATCAGCGCGCTCTTGGCGGTGGCGAGGGTCGCCGACGGGTTGGTCTGCCGGTAGCGGGCCAGCCAGCCGGTGACGTGCGGGGCCGCCATCGAGGTGCCGGACCAGCCGCTGGCCACGGCGGTGTTCGAGGCGATGCCGGCGGAGGTGATGTCCACCCCCGGGGCGAAGATGTCGACGCAGGTCCCGTAGCTGGAGAACGAGGCCCGGTTGTCGTTGATGTCGGTCGCCGCGACGGTGATGCCCCGGCTGGACCGGGGGCCGTTGGTGCAGGCGTCGGTGTTGAAGTTGTTGGCGATGAACACCGGGTACACGCCGTGGTCGATCAGGTTCTCGATCGAGGTGTTCGCCGAGGTGCCGTAGCCCTGGAGGCTGAAGTTCGCCACCGAGACGGCCGCGTGGTTGGTGGCCAGCCAGTCGACGCCCTCGATCAGGTCGGTGCTCCACCCGGAGTTGTCGCACTGGAGCACCCGGACCGCCCGCAGCGTCACCGACTTGGCGACCCCGTAGGTGGTGCCGCCGATGGTGCCGGCGACGTGCGTGCCGTGGCCGTGGCAGTCGTTGGTGCCGTTGCCGTCACCGACCGCGTCGTAGACCCCGGCGGCCCGGGTGCCGAAGTCGACGTGGGTGGCCCGGATACCGGAGTCGACGATGTACGCGGTCACCCCGGAACCGGTCGAGGTGTATCCGAAGCTGTTGCTCAGCGGCAGGTTGCGCTGGTCGATGCGGTCCAGGCCCCACGACGGCGGGTTGCTCTGCACGGCCTGGATGGACACGCCGCCGGCCTGGGCCCGCTCGGCGCGGGCCGTCGTCGGTCCGGTCCGGTCCGGGGTGGTGCTGGTCAGCCCGCCCTCGATCCGGGTGTCCCGCTCGACGTACTGCACGGCCGGGTCGTTGCGGACGGCGGCGAGGGCGGCCGGCGGCAGCACGGCGGCGTACCCGTCGAGGACCTGGGTGTAGCGGTTCAGCACGGTGCCGCCGGCCCGCTCGGCGACGGCGGCCGACTGGTCGGTGCGGGCGAGGCGGGCGGTGCGCTCGCCGCTGACCGGCTTGTCGGAGAGGACGACGATGTACCGGTCCGGCGCGGCTTGCGCGCTGCCGGCCAGCAGCGGCGCGGGCGCGGCCCGCCCCGGGCCGGGGGTGGCCGGTGCCGCGACGGCGGCGTTGGTGGTGGTGGCGAGCGCGCCGGCGAGAACACCGGCGAGTACGCCCAGACGTGCGGTCCTGCTACCCAGCTTGCGCAAGGCTAGATCCTCCTCGAAGGGGAGTCCGTAGTGGACTGGTAGCCCGTCGACGGGAATCGCGGCGACGGACATCCCCTAGTCGAACAGGTCATATTGACCATCGTGTTAACTCTTGGGCACTGAAGGTGAATGTGCGACAGCTCTCAGTGTCCGGATTCGACTGTGGTCCGGCGACCGGCCGGAACGGCGGTGGCCCGGTGACCGCCCGGCCGCAGTGGCTCGCGTTCAGGTGGGGCGACGGCAGCGCGCCCCCGCCCGGTGGTCCGGGCGGGGGCGCGTGGTCGGTGGTGGTTCAGCCGATCGGGGTGTGCTCCGCCGGCACCTGCTCGGCCGGCAGCGGGGGCGGCGGGGGCGTACCGTCGCCGAACGGCCGGCCGCCGAGCGCCTCCCGCCCGTGCGGGCTGAGCCAGTTGACCAGGTCCGGGCCGAGCGGCACCACCCCGGTCGGGTTGATGTCCCGGTGCACCTCGTAGTAGTGCCGCTTGATGTGGTCGAAGTCGATGGTGTCGCCGAACCCGGGGGTGGCGAACAGGTCCCGCGCGTACGCCCACAGCACCGGCATCTCGCTCAGCTTCTGCCGGTTGCACTTGAAGTGGCCGTGGTAGACCGGGTCGAAGCGGACCAGCGTGGTGAACAGCCGCACGTCGGCCTCGGTGATGGTGTCACCGACCAGGTAACGCTGGTTGGCGAGCCGGTCGCTGAGCCAGTCCAGCCGGTCGAACAGCCACCGGTACGCCTTCTCGTACGCCTCCTGCGAGCCGGCGAAGCCGCACCGGTACACCCCGTTGTTGACGTCGGCGAACACCACCGCGTTCACCTCGTCGATCTCGGCACGCAGCGCCTCGGGGTAGAGCTGCGGGGCGCCCTCGCGGTGGTACGCCGTCCACTGGGTGGACAGGTCCAGGGTCATCTGCGCGTAGTCGTTGGTGACCACCTGCCCCGTCGGCACGTCGACGATCGCCGGCACGGTGATCCCCCGGTCGTAGTCGGGGTAGCGGGCGAAGAACGCCTCGGCCAGCCGTTCGATGCCGAGCACCGGGTCGCGCCCGTCCGGGTCCAGGTCGAACGTCCAGCTCCGGGCGTCGTGGGTGGGCCCGGCCACCGCCATCGGCAGCGCCTCCTCCAGCCCGAGCAGCCGCCGTACGATGATCATGCGGTTGGCCCACGGGCAGGCCCGGCTGACGACCAGGCGGTAGCGGCCGGGCTCGACCGGGTAGCCGTCCCGCCCGTCCACGGTGATCCGGGTGGCGATGTAGCGCTGGTCCCGGGTGAACTCACCGCCCGGCTCGACGTACTTGCCGCCGCTCTGGGTCGCCGTCGTGCCGTTGCTCTCCGCCATCGTGTCGCCTTTCGTCCGCTTCGGCTCCCATCATGGCGGGTCCGGCTGCCGGCGGCACGGTAACGCCCGGGGTCGACACCCACCTCGACCGGCCGGCCCCGACCCGGCGGGCCTAGGCTGCCCGCATGATCGACGTGGAGGCGGCGGCCCGACGCTTCGTGGCCGACGTGTGGAACGCCGGCCGCGAGGAGTCGGCCGACGAACTGGTCGCCGAGGAGTGCCCGGGGCTCGGCGGCACCGGCCCGGCCGCGGTGCTGGCCTGGCACCGGGACCGCCGGGCCGCCTTTCCCGACCTGCGCTACAAGCTGGTGGACGTGGTGGCGACCGGGGACCGGGTGGCGCTGCGCTGGCGGGCCGCCGGCACCCAGGCGGGACAGTTCGGCCCGGTGCCGCCGACCGGGCAGGTGGTCAGCTACTCCGGGGCGACGTTCCTGCGCTTCGACGCCGCCGGGCGGATCGTCGACGTGTGGAGCGTCAACGAGCTGTTCCAACTGCTGCAACAGTTGGGTGTGGAGATGCTGCCGCCGCTCACCGACGCCGGGGCGTGATCCGGGCGACCGACAGGTTCACCGGGAACGGCTCACCGGTGTCGACGAACTTCGTCCACCGCCCGGTCTCCACGTAGACCTCGTTCACCGCGTCGATCCTGTAGGTGTGCACGACCAGGCCGTCGTCCTCCACCTCGATCCGCCAGTAGAACGGGATGCCGGCCTGCGCGTAGAGGGTCGGCTTGAGCACCCGGTCGATGGAGCGGGTGCTGGGGGAGACGATCTCGACAGCCAGCACCACCTCGTGCGGCTCGTACCGGGACGGCTCGCGGGCGGCGGCGGTGGACGTGGTCACCAGCACGTCGGGGATGAACGAGCGGGTCCGGTTGATCCGCACCTCAACGGCCTGGGTCACGTCGTAGTCGTCGGGGCAGTCCTCTTCGAGCGCGACCATCAGGCGGCCGGCGATGGTCTGGTGGACACGGGTGGGGGAGGGGGACACGATCAGCACTCCATCGAGAAGTTCGCGGCGGCGGCCGTCCTCGGGCAGCGCGTCCAGATCGTCAGTCGTCCAGCCGCCCTCCGGCGGATGGTCGTTCTGCAGCGCGGCGGTCATCGGTCGGTCCTTCCCGGTGCGTCGTTCTCCCCACCCGTGAGGGTAACGCCGGCAAACGCCGGGTGGTGGTCGCGCACGCCGTGGCCACAGGGCAGGATGACCCCATGAGCGAGCGAATCGGGGCGACACGGTGAGCGAGCACGGCGGGGGCACCGGCGGCGGGCTGGTGAAGGGGCTGGCGGTCACGTTGAAGACGATGACCCGCCGGTCGCACACCCAGCAGTACCCCGACGTCGCCCCCGAGTTACCGCCCCGCTCCCGGGGCGTGATCGCGCTGCTGACCGAGAACTGCACGGTCTGCATGCTCTGCGCCCGCGAGTGCCCCGACTGGTGCATCTACATCGACTCGCACAAGGAGGAGGTGGCGGTGGCCGGCGCGGCCCGCCCCCGCCAGCGCAACGTCCTCGACAAGTTCGACATCGACTTCTCGCTCTGCATGTACTGCGGCATCTGCATCGAGGTCTGTCCGTTCGACGCCCTCTACTGGTCGCCCGAGTTCGAGTACGCCGAGTACGACATCAAGGACCTGCTGCACGACCGGGACCACCTCGGCCAGTGGATGGCCACGGTGCCGCCGCCGCCCGCGCACGACCCTCACGGTGAGCCGGCCAAGGAGGAGACCACCGCCGCGCGCAAGGCCGCCGCCCCGACCAGCTCCGCCGCCCGCCCCACCGTGGTACGCCCCGAGCCCGGCCCCGCCACCCCGCCTGCTCCCGGCGTCGGACCGGTCGTCCCCGAGCCCGGCCCCGCCGATGACGGAGGTGCTCCCCGGTGACCGGTGCGGACGTGCTGCTGCTCGCCCTGGGCGCGGTGGCGGTCGGGTCGGGGGTGCTGGTGGTCGCCACGAAACACCTGGTCCGGGCCGGCCTCTACCTGGTGCTCTGCCTGGGCGCGCTGGCCGGCGACTACCTGGTACTCACCGCCGAACTGGTCGCCTGGGTGCAGGTGCTGATCTACGTGGGCGCGGTGGTGGTGCTGCTGCTGTTCGCGGTGATGCTGACCCGGGCCCCGATCGGGGCGTCCGACGACCTGGACCGGCCGGGCTGGCCGGCCGCGCTGATCGGTGCGGGCACCGGGCTGGGCCTGACCGCGCTGCTGGTCGACGCGTTCCGCTGGTCGACGGTGGAGCTGCCGGCGGCGGGCACCGCCGAGGGCATCGGCGAGCAGGTGTTCCGCTCCTGGGTACTGCCGTTCGAGGTGCTGTCGGTGCTGCTGCTGGCCGCCCTGGTCGGCGCGGTCATCCTGTCCCGCCCGGACATCGGCCGCCGCCCCGACGCCGCCGCGTCGTCGTCGCGCACCGAGGTCATCCGGTGAGCGCGAGGAGTGAGCCGGGTTTGCGAGCCCCGCAGTCGCGAACAGAGGTCATCCGGTGAGGCCGGTCATCCCGTACGTCACGGCCGCGCTGCTGTTCGGCCTGGGCGTCTACGGCGTGCTGCGGCGACGCAACGCGGTGCTGGTGCTGATGGCGGTGGAGTTGATGCTCAACGCGGTCAACCTGATCCTGGTCACCGCCGACACCACCGTGCGGGCGGTGCTGCCGCACTCCGGGCAGGTCTTCGCGCTGTTCGTGATCGTCCTGGCCGCCGCCGAGATCGGTGTCGGGCTGGCCATCGTGCTCCAGCTCTACCGGCTGCGGGCCAGCGTCACCGTCGACGACGTGCCGCTTTCCGAGCCGGCCGGGGACCGCGCCGGTTCGGCCGGTGACGTCGCGGCCGGGGCGGCCGGCGTACGCGCGGAGGCCGGGCGGTGACCGGGCTGCTCGGGGCGGCGCTGCCGGTCGTACCCCTGGTCGCCGGGTTGCTCGGGTTGCTGCTGCCGCCGGCACCGCAGGGCGCGACCACCGGGGAGGGCGCGGCCCGGCGGGCGGCGATCGGCCTCGGGGTGGCCGGCGCGGCCGGCGCGCTGCTGGTCGCGGTGCTGCTGCTGGTACGGGTCGGCGACCCGGTGGAGACCAGCGCCACCTGGATCGACCTCGGCGGGCTGCGGGTCACCCTCGGGGTACGGCTGGACGGCGTCGCCGCGCTGGTCGCCGTCGCCGTGGCGGCGGTGGCGCTGGCGGTGCAGGTCTATTCGGTGGCCTACCTGCGGCGCGGCCCGCACGACGACGTCGAGGTGGACCACCGCTATCCGCCCTACGCCGCGCAGATCAGCCTGTTCACCGCCGCGATGCTGCTGGTGGTGGTCAGCGGCGACCTGATCCTGCTGCTGGTCGGCTGGGAGGTGATGGGCCTCTGCTCGTACCTGCTGATCGCCCACGACCGACGGCTGCCCGAGGCGCCCGCCGCCGCGATGAAGGCGTTCCTGGTCACCCGGGTGGGTGACGTCGGGTTCCTGCTCGGCATCGCGCTGCTCGGCGTCTCCGCCGGCAGTTTCCGGATCGCCGACGTGCTCGCCCACGACCACTCCACCGGCACCCTGACCGCCGCCTGCCTGCTGCTGCTCGCCGGGGTGGCCGGCAAGAGCGCCCAGTTCCCGCTGCACACCTGGTTGCCGGACGCGATGGCCGGCCCGACGCCGATCTCCGCGCTGATCCACGCCGCGACCATGGTCGCCGCCGGGGTGTACGCGGTGACCCGGCTCTACCCGCTGTTCACCCGGGCCCCGGTGGCGCTGGCGGTGCTCGGCGTGCTCGCCTCGATCACCCTGCTGCTCGGTGCGCTCGCCGCCACCGCGCAGGACGACCTGAAGCGGGTGCTCGCCTGGTCGACGGTCTCCCAGCTCGGCTACATGACCGGCGCGCTCGCCGTCGGTGCCCCGGCCGCCGCGCTGTTCCACCTGCTCACCCACGCCGCGTTCAAGGCGCTGCTGTTCCTCGCCGCCGGTGCGGTGATCCACGCCGTCGGCACCACCCTGCTGTCCCGGATGGGTGGGCTGCGCCGCAGCATGCCTGTCACCTTCTGGTGCACCCTGATCGGCCTCGGTGCGCTGGCCGGCGTGCCGCCGCTGTCCGGGTTCTGGAGCAAGGACGGTGTGCTCGCCGCCGCCGAGGCCGCCGCGTTCGACGGCACCGGCCCCGCCCCGGCCTGGGTCGGTTGGCTGGTCTGGCTGGCCGGGCTGCTCGGGGTGCTGCTCACCGCCGCGTACGCCACCCGGCTGCTGCTGCGCGCCTTCTTCGGCGAGCCCCGGCTGCCGCTGCTGCACCCGCACGACCCCCCGGCTCTGATGCGTTGGCCGGTGCTGCTGCTGGCCGTCCCGGCCGCGCTGCTCGGCCTGGCCGGCTTCACCAGGTGGTTCTGGCACCGGCTCTTCTTCCCGACGGTGCCCACCCTCGCGCCCGGGGACCAGGTTCTCGTCCACCTCGGCCCGGCGGTGCTGCTGCCGCTGGTGCTGCTGCTGGCCGGGGCGGGGCTGGCCTGGGCCGGCTGGCGGCGGGACCCGGCCGCCGATCCGGCCCGCGTGCTGGGTCCGCTGCGGCCGGTGTTCGCCCGTGCCTTCCGCCTCGACGACCTGCAACACACCCTCGTGGTACGCCCCACGACGGCGCTCGCCCGGGTGACCCGTACCGGTGACGAGGTCGGGGTGGACGGCCTGGTGGAGGGGATCGGCCGGGGAGCGTCCACGCTCGGTGCCGGGCTGGCCGCGCTGCACCGGGCGGCGCTGCCCCGCGCGACGGCGGCGGTGCTGGCCGGTGCCCTGCTGATCGGCCTCGCCGCCGCCCTGATCGGAGTCTCCTCATGAGCGCGAGGAGTGCAGCGCAGCGGAGCCCCGCAGTCGCGAACGGAAGGTCAGTCCAGTGAGTGTGGGGCAGGTGTTGCTGGTCGCGGTGCTGGTGCTGCCGGCGGTGGGGGCGGCGCTGGTCGCCGTGCTGCCCGGTGAGCGGGCGGCCCGGGCTTTGGGCACGGCGGTCGCCGGCCTGACCCTGGTCGGGACG
>NZ_JBMDWU010000415.1:0-1920 GCF_048594385.1 Micromonospora sp.
GCCGGGCCGGCGGGCGCGTCGTGGGCGGCCCGCCGCCGGCCGGGCCCCGGGCACGGTGCGGGGCGCGGCGCGCGGGGCCGGAGCGGGCGTGCGGCCGGCGGGCTACCCTAACGGTGGGCTGGACAGCCGGCCCGGCCGCACCTGTGCCCGCCGATGACGACATACGGGATGTTCGCGTGTTTGACACCTTGAGTGACCGCCTGTCCGGAATCTTCACCAAGCTCCGCGGCAAGGGCCGGCTCACCGACGCCGACATCGACGCCACCGCCCGCGAGATCCGCCTGGCGTTGCTGGAGGCGGACGTCGCGCTGCCGGTGGTGAAGGGCTTCATCGCGAACGTCAAGGAGCGGGCCCGCAGCGCGGAGGTCTCCCAGGCGCTCAACCCGGCCCAGCAGATCGTCAAGATCGTCAACGAAGAGCTGATCAACGTGCTCGGCGGCGAGGGGCGGCGGCTCCAGTTCGCCAAGCAGCCGCCGACCGTGATCATGCTGGCCGGCCTCCAGGGCTCCGGTAAGACCACCCTCGCCGGCAAGCTGGCCCGCTGGCTCAAGGCCCAGGGGCACCAGCCGCTGCTGGTCGCCGCCGACCTCCAGCGTCCCAACGCCGTCGGGCAGCTCCAGGTGCTCGGTGGCCGCGCCGGCGTCGAGGTGTACGCCCCGGAGCCCGGCAACGGCACCGGCGACCCGGTGCAGGTCGCCCGCGCCTCGATCGAGCACGCGAAGCGGGCCGCCCGGGACATCGTCATCGTCGACACCGCCGGCCGGCTCGGCATCGACGCCGAGATGATGCAGCAGGCCGCCGACATCCGGGACGCGGTCGACCCCGACGAGGTCATCTTCGTCATCGACGCGATGGTCGGCCAGGACGCGGTCCGCACCGCCGAGGCGTTCCGCGACGGCGTGGGCATCACCGGTGTGGTGCTGTCCAAGCTCGACGGCGACGCCCGCGGCGGCGCGGCGCTGTCGGTGCGGGAGGTCACCGGCCAGCCGATCCTGTTCGCCTCCACCGGCGAGAAGCTGGAGGACTTCGACGTCTTCCACCCCGACCGGATGGCCAGCCGGATCCTCGGCATGGGCGACGTCCTCACTCTGATCGAGCAGGCCGAGCAGGCCTTCGACACCGATCAGAAGGAGAAGATGACCGCCAAGCTGATGGGCGGCGAGCAGTTCACCCTGGAGGACTTCCTCGACCAGCTCATCGCGGTGCGGCGGATGGGCCCGATCGCCAACGTGCTGGCCATGATGCCCGGCATGGGGCAGATGAAGGACCAGCTCGCCGAGCTGGACGACAAGCACTTCGACCGGGTCACCGCGATCATCAGGTCGATGACCCCGGCTGAGCGGACCAACCCGAAGATCATCAACGGCTCCCGGCGGGCCCGCATCGCCGGTGGCTCCGGGGTCACCGTGATGGACGTCAACCAGCTGCTCAACCGCTTCGCCGACGCGCAGAAGATGATGAAGCAGATGGGCGGCATGATGGGCCTGCCCGGCGGGGGTCGACGCAAGGCCACCAAGTCCCCGAAGAACAAGCGTAAGGGCACCAAGGGCGGCAACCGGCCGCGCAGCGGCGCGGGCGCCGGACTGCCGGGCGGCTTCCCCGGTGGGATGCCGCAGCTCCCGCCGGGGATGGACCCGAACGACCTGGCCGGTGGCCAGGGGCTGCCGCCGGGCTTCAAGCTTCCGAAGATCGACTTCAACAAGCTCGGCAAGGGCGACAACCGGCCCCGCTGACGCGTGTCGGTGGCGGAGGGCGACGACCCGGGCACCTAGGGTGGTCGTCGCCCCTGGGAGGAGATGTCATGACCGCAGCACCCAGCCTGCCCGAACGGCACGAGTGGACGGTCGACGACCTCGGCGACCTGCCGAAGGACCTTCCGTACGAACTGATCAACGGAAGGTTGATCGTGCCGTCCCCCAC
>NZ_JBMDWU010000416.1:0-10560 GCF_048594385.1 Micromonospora sp.
GGGTGGATTCTGGCCCTCGGGCTCCTGCGCGGGGCGGCTCGTCCGTCGTCCACCGGTCACCAGCCCCGGCTGCCGCTGCGGCTCACCCCGGACCACCTCGAGGTGACCGGCCCGGGGGAGCGCACCCTGGTCGTCGGGTGGCCGAACGTCGCCCGCGCCGAGATCACGGGGTGGCTGTACCCGGTCCTGGTGGTCGAGCCGGCCGACCCGGACCGGACCGTCCCCCCGCTGGCCCGGTGGGAGTGGGCGGTCGCCGGGCAGAGCCGGCCGTACGAGATCCGGGTTCCCCTTGTCTACCTGAGCCCCGGCCGTGACCTGCTGCGCCGTGAGCTGTCCCGTCGCCTGCCCGGCCCCGCAGCCGGCAGCCGGCCCGCCCCGTAGGGCCTGCCCCCGCGATCGCGGATCACCCGTCCACGGGAGACCCGACACCCGGCCACCGCACCGACCGCTCGGGTGCGCGGGTCGGTGCGGTGGCCGGGTCGGGGCGGGGCGGGGCGTCAGACGGCAGTGCGGGACCACTGCTGGTTGGCGCCGGTGTTGCAGGTGTACTGCTTGAGCACCTGGCCGTCGGCGGTCGACGAGGCCGGCACGTCCACGCACTTGTTGCTGTGCCGGGCCCGCAGCTGGAAGTAGCTGCCGTTGGTGACCATCTGGAACTGCTGGTTGGTGCCGCTGCCGCAGGTGTACTGGATGAGTTCGGCGCCGTCGGCGGTGGAGGCGCTGGTCACGTCGAGGCACTTTCCGCTGTGCCGGCTGACCAGCCGCCACCAGCCGCTGCCCGCGTCGACGAACTGCCACTGCTGCCAGGCGTTGCCGGCGTAGGTGTACTGGCCGACCCGCGCGCCGTTGTCGGTGTTCGGCTGCTGGACGTCCATCGCCTTGCCGCTGTGCCGCACGGTGAGCCGGTAGTACGTTCCGGTGCTCGGGGGCGGCGTGGTGGGGCCGTCGCCGACGGTGTCGCCCCACCCGTAGCGGACCCGGTCGGCCCCGGAGGGGTTGCGGATGCTCAGGTTGAGGTCGGTGCCGCTGCCGCTGAGCGCGTACATCGAGTACCAGTCGTAGCCGATGGTGCCGGGCTTGCCGCCGAGGGCGGGCCAGTAGGTGCCGCCCATCTGGTTGTCCCGCATCACCTGGGCCATGGCCCGGATGTGCCGGACGAAGTTGTCGGTGCTGTTGGCGTCGGCGTAGTTGCGGCCGTCGTTCATCGGCGCGCCCCACTCGGTGGCGACGGCGCGGGAGGCGCAGTTGCCCAGGCGGGTCTGGATGTGGCTGCGGAAGGCGTCGTAGCTCATCTCGCCGTAGAAGAACGCGTAGTGGTGGAAGGAGAGCAGCGTCGCGTTGAACCGGCTGTCGTTGCAGATGTCCCGCAGGTCCTGGCTGAAGCCGGTGCCGCCGATGAGCACCCGGCCGGGCGGCGCCGAGGGATGGGAGCTGAGCCAGTTCGCCGCGACGTTGCGCCAGTCCGCCGAGCTGTAACCGTGCGGCTCGTTCATCGGTTCGAAGTAGACGTTGGGGTTGGTGCCGTACGTGTTGGTCACCGTGGACCACATCGCGTTCCAGGCGGCGAGGTTGGTGATCCGGCCACCGGAGGCCGCGCCGTCCTCCCAGTACGCCAGGATGACCTTGAACCCGCGTGCGGTGGCGGCGTCGATGGCCCCCCGGTACGCCTCCCACCACGCCGTCCCGACGGTGTGCGTGTTGATCGGCAGCCGGACGGTGTTGACCCCCATGGTGGCGGCCATGTCGTCGTAGAGGGCGTTGGCCTTGGCCCGAACCGTCGCGTTGCTGTCGGAGGCGCTGAGGCCCTGCACGACGAGCGGGCCGGTGCTGAAGTTGTCGCCCAGCACGGCCCAGTTCATGCCACGGAACTGGCTGGTGGCGGCGGTGGCCGGGGACGACACGACGACCGCGCCGCCGACCATCGCGGTCGCCACGGCGGCCAGCGTGACCAGCAGCCGGCGGAGCGGACGGTGTCGCCGCGACGCCGCTGAGGGCGACGTGATCCGGGTCGGGGGGTGGTCGGTCACGTGATCGGACCTCTCTGGTCGGGACATCGCGCCGGGATCGCTGTTAGCGCTAACATTGGTGCGTCGCGACCGGTGCCCTGATTGTTGCCTGCGTGTTGCAGACAAGTCTCAGCGATCGTTTCCGGGGTGTCAATAATCGACGAGCATCGTTTGATGTGGGGTGGTGTCGTCGTCGGGCGGCACCCGGTCACGGTGGATCGACACGCCCTGGCGTGCTCGCGTCGTCGGCCCGCGACCTCGCCCCCGCCCCGTCCCGACCGGCCGTGCGCCGACGGTGCCGCAGCTCCACCGGCAGGCAGCCCACCGCCGTCGCGGCGGCGACGAGCAGCAGCACCACGGCGAGGTTGCGGCCGTACGGCAGCGGCAGCACCGAAGGGTCGTCCGGCGGCCGACCGAAGCCCAGCACCAGCGGCAGCGCCACGACGGTGAGCGCGGCGGCACCGACGACCCCGGCCCGCACCACCGGCCGGTGCCGGCGCGGGACGAACCGGGCGAGCAGCGCCCCGACGGCCAGCACCCCGGCCATCCAGACAAGGTCGTGCCCGACCAGCACCCCGGCCAGGAACACCAGCACCCCCGCCGGGGCCAGCTCCGGGTCGGTCAGCGCGCCCGCCACGGCGTACCCGATGAGCAGGGTGCCGGCCGCGACGAGCACGACCCGGGTCCTCACCCCGCCTCCCGCACGACGAGCCGGCCGACCCACTTGGTCTGGAGCACGCCCGGCCGGTTCGGCGCGATCAACCGGGCCGGGTAGCCGTGGTCGGGATGCAGGGGTTCCCCGCCCAGCCGCAACGCGATCAGCGTCGCCGGGTCACCCACGTGCGCCGGGCCGACCGTCGACGCCCGGTAGCGGCCGGCCGCCTCCAACGACTCGACGCGGACGCTCGCCCGGTCCGGGTCCGCCCCGACCAGCGCGACCAGGTCCCGCAGCCGCACCCCCGTCCACCGCCCGGTCGCACTCCATCCCTCCACACAGGCGATCGGCAGGTCGGCGGTGTGCTGCGGCAGGGCGTGCAGGGCGGCGAGATCCAACGCGACCCGCCCGCCCGGACCGTCGACCACCAGCCGGTACGCCGGATCCCCGACGTCCACCCCGGCCCGGCGGGCGGTCCGGTTCACCGGCAGCCCCTGCGGGCCGACGTCCGGCCGGCGCGGGGCGAGCACCGCCAGGCCGGACAGCGGCCGGACGGTCTGCCCGACCGTGGTCAGGGTGATCAGGCCGGCCGCGGCGGCCACCCCGGCGAGCAGCCCGCGCCGGCTGAGCCGCTCCTGCGGCGACTCGACGCCCGGGCGGGCCAGCGCGGCCCGGACCGCCGGCAACTGCACGCCGACGTGCACCAGCAGCGCACCCACCACCAGCCACGCCACCCGGTAGTGCCCGGCGGTGAAGAAGAACGGCATCGGCGCGTACCAGCGGGCGACGTTCAACACCCCGCCGACGACCTCGAACAGGGCCGCGGCGACCAGCACACCGACGCTCGCGCGTTCGAGCGCGTGCGCGACCGACCGCACCGGCGGCCAGCGGAACAGGTGGTGGTAGACCGACCACAGCTTGGCCCCGAGCAGCGGCACCATGGCCAGCCCGGTCGCCACGTGCAGCCCCTGGGTGAACCGGTAGAGCCCCACCGGCCGCGCCGGCCACGGCAACCAGCCCGGCGGATGCTGGATCAGGTGGCTGAGCAGCCCGGTGAGGAAACACACGGCGAACGCCACCCCGAGCGCGACGCCGAGCTGGCTGGTCAGCCGGGTCGACCGCAGCGGCGACGGGAACCGGTCGGGGGCTGGTGCCGACCACCGTCGGGCGGGCCGCCGCGGCACCGCCGGCCGGCCGCTCACGCCGGGCCGAGGGTGGCGAACCACCGGCCCGCCTCGGTCCAGGTGTCGCGCCCCCGCAGCGCCGTCTGTCCGGCCAGCGTCGACAGACCGTCCAGGGGTACGCAGGCCCAGGGCAACGGGCCGTCCGCACCGTCCGGCGTCCGCACCGTGGCCGTACCGGACCAGGCCGGCGTGCCGGGGGGCGCGCACTCGACGTGCAGCCGACCGTCGGCAGCCAGCAGCCGGCGGCACCGGCGCAGCAGCCGGTCCGGGTCGCCGCCGATGCCCACGTTGCCGTCGGCCAGCAGCAGGTGCCGCCACCGCCCGGCCCCCGGCACCGGCCCGAACACGTCCCGGCGCAGGGCCACCGCGCCGCGCCGCCGGGCCAACCGGACGGCGGTGGCGCTGACGTCGATGCCGAGCGCGGGCCGCCCGGCGTCGATCAGCGCGCCGGTGAGCCGGCCCGGTCCACACCCGACGTCGAGGGTCGGCCCGGTGCAACGGGCCAGCAGCGACGCGTCCCCGGCGACGGCGTCCCGGCACCAGAGCGCCGGGTCGAACCGCAGCACCCCGCCGCTGGGATGCCGGGCGGTGAACGCGGCGGGGACACCCGACGCGGCCCGGTCGAACGCGGCGTCGAACAGCGCCACCGCGTTCATCCGGCCACCGCCGTGGACGACGGGACGTCGACGGCGACCGTGCGGGCGAACCGGCTGCCCGGTGGGCACAGCGCCGCCACCGCGTGGGCGTCGACGGCGGTGTCCACGTCCCGCAGCCGGGGCAGCAGGTGCACCCGCAGGCCACGGCGGCGCAACGCGGCCAGGGTGCGCGCGCCGGTGCTCGCCACCGAGGTGGGCACCGTCCGCAGCACGGTGGCGTGGCCGGGATCGCGCAGCCCCAGCGTCCACCAACCGCCGTCCTCGGCCGGTCCGAGCACCGCGTCCGGCCCGTCCGCCCGGCCGAGCAGGTCCCGCGCGGTGTCCAGGTGCGCGGCGGTGAGCTGCGGGGTGTCCATGCCGACCAGCAGGGTCGCCGCGCCCACCGTACGGGTGTCGACGAACGCGTGGGCGAGCCGGTCGGCGAGCGGGCCACCCCGCTGGGCGAGCCGCGTCCAGCCCATCGGGGCCGGCAGGTCACCGTCGACGACCAGCACCCGGGCGTCGACGGTGGCCGTGGCGACGGCGTCGAGGGTGTCGGCCAGGGCCGCCGCGGCGACCCGGGCGGCCTGCACGGGCGTACAGGGCGGGCAGAGCCGCGTCTTGACCCGGCCGGGCACCGGCGTCTTGGCCAGCACCAGCACCCGCAGGGCGGTCGGTGGACGGTGGGCGTTCACCGGGCCAGCACCGTGCCCATGTCCCGCACGGCGCGGGCGGTGCCGAGCACGGTGCCGGTCACCTTCGACCGGGTGCCGGCCGCCCGGGGGTGGTAGTCGACGTCGACCTCCACCACCCGCCAGCCCGCCCGGCCGGCCGCGATCAGCAGCTCCAGCGGGTAGCCGAAGCGGCGGTCCCGCAACCCCAACGCCAGCAGGTCGTCGCGGCGGACGGCCCGGATCGGCCCGATGTCGTGCACGTCGAGGCCGGTGGTGCGGCGCAGCCGGTGGGCCAGCACGGCGTTGCCGACCCGGGCGTGCCACGGCCACACCCCACGTCCCGTCGGCCGACGCCGGCCGGTGCCCAGGTGCGCCGCGCCGGACCGGACCGGATCGGCCAGCAGGGGAAGCTGCGCCGGGTCGAACGACCCGTCGGCGTCCAGCACGCACACCACCCCGTCGACCGGGTCGGCCGCCAGCACCCCGGCGTGCACGGCCGCGCCGTACCCGGGCTCGGCCACGCTGATCACCTCGGCCCCGCAGGCCCGGGCCACCGCCGCCGACCCGTCGGTCGAGCCGTTGTCCACCACGATCGGCCGGTAGCCGGCCGGCATCCGGGCCAGCAGGTCGGGCAGGGCCGGGGCCTCGTCGCGGCAGGGAAGAACCACATCGGTCATGCTGCGCGACGCTAGGGCACCAGCCGCCCGGAAGTTCTTACCTGACGATGACGGAATCCCCGGCCGCCGCGCAGTTCTTACGAACCACTGACGGCTGGTCGCGGCCGGCGTACGACGGCGGTCACCGGCCCTACCGTCGGCGGGTGACCCACGTACTCGTCACCGGCGGCGCCGGTTTCATCGGCACCCATGTGGTGACCGCCCTGCACGATGCCGGCCACCGGGTGACCGTGGTGGACTCCGGCCACCCCGGCGCGCACCGCGGACCGTTGCCGGACACCGTGGCGGGCGCGCCGCTCGTCCGGCTCGACGTCCGGGACCGCCCGGCCCTCGCCGCCGTCCTGGCCGACGGGGTCGACGCGGTGGTGCACCAGGCCGCCATGGTGGGCCTCGGTGTCGACCTCGACGACCTGCCCGAGTACGTCGGCTGCAACGACCTCGGCACCGCCGTGCTGCTCGCCGCGATGGCCCGGGCGGGCGTGCCCCGGCGGGTGCTGGCCAGCTCGGTGGTGGTCTACGGCGAGGGCGCGTACGCCTGCGCCGGGCATGGTCCGGTGCGCCCCGCGCCGCGTACCGTCGCCGACCTGGCCGCCGGGCGGTACGAGCCGACCTGCCCGCGCTGCGCCGCCACGCTCACCCCGGGGCTGGTCGACGAGGACGATCCGCTGGACCCGCGCAGCGTGTACGCCGCCAGCAAAGCCGCCCAGGAACACCTGACCGCCGCGTGGGCGCGACAGACCGGTGGCGCGGTGGTGGCGCTGCGGTACCACAACGTCTACGGGCCGGGGATGCCCCGCGACACCCCGTACAGCGGGGTCGCGGCGATCTTCCGGTCCGCGTTGGAGGCCGGCCGGGCACCCCGGGTCTTCGAGGACGGCGGGCAGCGCCGCGACTTCGTCCACGTCCGTGACGTGGCGGCGGCCAACCTCGCCGCGCTGGACGCGACCGGCACCGCCACCGGCTGGCGGGCGTACAACGTGGCCTCCGGTCGGCCGGTCACCATCGTGGACGTCGCCACGGAGCTGGCCCGCGCCGCCGACGGGCCGCCGCCAGTGGTCACCGGCGAGTTCCGGCTCGGCGACGTGCGACACGTGGTCGCCTCGCCCACCCGGGCGGAGACCGAACTCGGGTTCCGGGCCGCCGTGGGGCTCGCCGAGGGGATCGCCGAGTTCGCCCACGCCCCGCTGCGCGGGTGAGCGGCACCCCCGGCGACCGTCCGGCCCGGGTGCCCGGCACCCGTCCGGCTCCTCCCGGGCGCGCGGGCGACCGTCGGGGCGAGCCGGACGGCGGCCCGCGCCCTGGCCCGCCGCGTGCCGACGTGCACGCCGCCGCTGCCGCCGTCGGCCTGTTCGCGGTGGCCGCCGTCACCGGCGGGGTGCTCTACCTGCTCGGCCACCCGGTGCACGCCAGCGCGGCACCGCTGTTCGCGCAGTGGCTGCCGCACGTCGGCGTCGGCACCCCGGCGGCCCTGTTGCTGGCCGCGCTGGTCTGCTGGCACGGGCCGGCGGTGGCCGCCCGGCTGCCCTGGCGACCGCTGCTCGCGCTCGGCTACGCCACCGCCGTGGCCTGGACGCTGTCGCTGGCCCTGGTCGACGGCTGGCACCGTGGCGTCGCCGGGCGGCTGACCACCCGCCACGAATACCTGCACGAGGTGCCCGGCGTCACCGACGTCCCCGCCATGCTGGCCGGCTTCGCCGGCCGGATCCTCGACGGGCAACCGGACTCCTGGACCACCCACGTCTCCGGCCACCCGCCGGGGGCGCTGCTCGTCTTCGTCGGGCTCGACCGGATCGGGCTGTCCGGCGGGGGGTGGGCGGGGACGCTGTGCATCCTGGTGGCGGGCCTCGTCGCCGTCGCCGTGCCGCACACCGTACGGCTGCTCGGCACCGAGGCGGCGGCCCGCGCGGTGCTGCCGTTCGTGGTGCTGTTCCCCGGGGCGGTCTGGGCCGGGGTGTCGGCCGACGGGCTGTTCGCCGGGGTGACCGCCACCGGGATCGCCCTGCTGGCCCACGGCCTCACCCGGGGGCGTGCGGTGGCGGCGCTCGCCGGTGGGGCCCTGTTGGCGTCCGGTTGCTACCTGTCGTACGGGCTGGTGCTGATGGCTCCGCTCGCGCTGGCGGTCGTCGTGCTGGCCGGCCGGCACCGGCGCACCGTGGGGTGGGCGTTCGTCGGGGCACTGCCGGTCGTCGCCGTGTTCACCGCCGCCGGGTTCTGGTGGCCCACCGGCTACCACCTGGTCGTCGAACGCTACTACCAGGGTGTCGCCGCCGACCGGGCGTACGGCTACTGGGTCTGGGCCGACCTGGCGCTGGTCGTGGTGGCCGCCGGCCCGGTGGCGGCGGTGATCCTGCGGCGGGCGGTGCCGGCCGGCCGGCGGGCCCTCGCGGCGCGGCGGCCGGCCGCGGAGCACGCCGCCTGGCTGCTGCCGCTCGCCGCCACCGTGATGATCGTCGCGGCGGACCTGTCCGGTTACAGCAAGGCCGAGGTGGAACGCATCTGGCTGCCCTTCACCGTCTGGCTGACGGCCGGCGCCTCCCTGATCCCCGCGGCCGACCGGCGCGGCTGGCTCGTGGTGCAGGCGGCGGTCGCGCTCACGGTCAACCACCTGCTGCTGACCACCTGGTAGTCCACCGCCCTCCCACCTTTCGACGACGCCGGGTAGACGCGGCGGCCGGTGACCCCGTCATCCGGCCGCCGCGTCCGGCTGCGCCCGGTCGGGGTCGGGACTTCTTACCGAACCATGACGTACCCGGCCGACGGTGACCGTTTCCAACCCCCCGGGCCGTACCCCCGGCCGACAGCACATCACCGGAGCCGGTTTCCGGCTTGGAGGAGAATTCCGATGAACCGCAGACCCGACGGGACCCCGCTGGTCCACACCCGGCCGGCCCGGATCGCCCTTGCCGCGCTGGTGCTGGCGGCCACCGGCGCGCTCACCGTCACCTTCGTCTCCGGTGGCGGCCGGGGCGCCGCGGACGCCGCCACCAGCCTGGACCAGTTCGTGCCGATCGAGAAGGTGCCGCCGAACGTGCGCGCCCCGCAGCCGGCGGCGGGCGCGTCGACCGGCCGGTTCACCGTGGACTGCGGCACGAACGGCAACGGCAAGTTCAGCCCGGACAACCCGGTGGCCCAACCCGGCATCCGCAACGGCGCGGAACACGTCCACGACTTCGTCGGCAACCTGGCGATCACCGCGAACTCCTCCAACGCCGACCTGGACGCCTCAGGCACCACCTGCCGCAACGGCGACAAGTCGTCCTACTTCTGGCCGGTGGTGCGCATCGACCGGAGCGTCCGCGACGACGACCAGGTGCGGCAGGCCCTCGCCCAGACCCAGCCGATGGTCGTCTGCCCCTCGGTCGGCAAGCGGCTGCGCGCCGTCCCCACCGGGGCCCGGGGCACCGTCGACCGGCTGCTCGCCGACCTGGACCGCCAGCAGGCCGCCGCGAACGAGCGGATGACCGCCAGCCGGGGCCGCATCGACGCCGCGTTCAACCGGGAGGTCACCGACGCGTTGCGGGCCCGCCGCGCCGCGACGATCAGGCAGATCAGCACCACGGTCACCGCCGCCGGCGGCAACCAGCCCGGCCTGGTCTCGCTGGTCGAGTGCGACGTCAGCTACGACGACATGCACGCCCGGATGCCCGGCGCCGCCCACCGCGCCAGCGTCACGGCGGCCCAGGCGGCCAACCCGCGCATCCAGTGCCCGACGGTGCGGGACAAGCTGCCGGGTGTCCCGGCCGGGGCGCTCGCCGAGGTGAACCGCAACCTCGACGAACTCGACAGGCAGCTCTCCGAGGCCAACGAACGCCTCGTCACCAGCCTGGGTCAGGGCGGCCCGGCCTTCGTCGACAACGCCATCCTCGGCCCGCTGCGCGCCAAGCGGATCGCGGTGCTCGACCGGATCGCCATCGCGATCGGCCGGCAGGCCGCCCGCCCGCAGGGCCTCGACGCGTTCGCCACCTGCACCCTGGACCAGGCCCCCGCCCCGGCCGGCACGCCCACCGCAGCCGCGCCCACCACTGCCGCCGCCGTGCTGCCCGACCCGCAGGGTCCCGACCTGGAACTGCCCGGCAACACCGGCGGCATCGTCCGCCCGGCGCAGGTGCTGATCGAGTACCGCGGCAACCCCGCCAGCAAGGTGGTCCCGATGCCGAAGTTCCTCCGGGCGCTCACCGGTGACGCCAAGCCCACCAGCCGTGGCCCGGCCAACGCCCGCGCCACCTGGACCTGCTCGGGCTTCGCCGACCGGCTCTCCGACAAGTACCCGATCTGCCCCGCCGGCAGCCAGGTGCAGCGGGTGCACGACTTCCCCGGCTGCTGGGACGGCCGCAACGTCGACAGCGACAACCACCGCAACCACGTCGCGTTCGCCGACCGGGCCACCGGCGCCTGCCCGCAGGGCTTCCGGGCGATCCCGCAGCTGAGGATCACCGTCGGCTACGACATCCCCCGGGACGTGCAGCTCAAGGGCCAGTACGCGCTCGACTCGTTCCCGGAGGAGAACCACAACCCGTTCTCCGACCACAACGACTTCGTCAACGTCAACTCCGCCCAGACCATGCAGCGCATCGCCACCTGCATCAACAAGGGCAAGAACTGCTCCTGACCGCCGGGCCGCCCGGCACGGGGCCGCGGGCCCCCCCCCCCCCCCCCGCGGGGGGGGGGTGGGCCCCCCCCCCCGCCGCCCGGCCCGCGGGGGGGGGGGGGGGGGGGGTACGGGGTGAAG
>NZ_JBMDWU010000417.1:0-7009 GCF_048594385.1 Micromonospora sp.
TGTGCGATCAGGGATCCGGTGTTAAGGCCGTTGTGCGGGGGTGCGCGGTGGGCGCCCGGCGGCCCCCCTGGGGGGGGCCGCCGGGAGCCGGGGCGCAGGTCGGCGGTGTGCCGGTCAGTTGGTGACGGTGACGTGCACCACCCAGCGCACCTGGGGGGACGGGCAGGGGGTCGGCTGGTGCCGGCAGAGGTTGTCGGTGATGGTGGAGACGTCGACCCGGCCGGGTGCGGTCGCCACGTACCGGGCGACGAGCGGCTGGCCGCTGGGGTAGCCGCCGGTCACCTCGGCCGGCACCACGACCCCGGCGGGGGAGAGCGTCGGGGGCAGGTAGTTGCTGGCCAGGCTCACCACGAGCGTGTCGCCGACGCGCAGCGTGAGGTCACGCTGGTTGTCGGGCGCGGAGACGACGACGGTCTGCCCGGCGTCGGTCGGCGGCAGCTCGATGACCGCGACGTGCAGCGTCCACAGCACGCTCGCCGGGGCGCACGGCGGGGTGGCGTGCCGGCAGGCGTAGTCGGTGTGGGTGGTCAGCTCGGCGGTGCCCGGGGTCACGGCCCGCAGCGTCGCCACGAGCGGCTGCCCGGTCGGGAAGCCACCGCTGCTCGACACCGGGGTCAGCGCGTTCCCGGTGGTGCTGACCGGCAGGTAGTCGGCCGCCAGGGTGACGCCCAGCGTCTGCCCGACGTACAGGGTGACGGTGCGCTGGTTGTCGGCCTCGCGGACGGTGACGTCGGCGCCGGTCGGCGGGCTGGTGGTGGTCGGCGGGACGGCGTCGTTGGTGCAGCTCGGCGTGGGTGCGGTGGTGGGGCCGGCGAGCTGCACGCCGAAGGTGGTCGACGCGCCAGGAGTGAGCACCCCGTTGTACGACGCGTTGGTCGCGGTCGCGGTGCCACCCGTCGCGCTGATCGAGGTGTTCCAGGACGACACGATCCGCTGGCCGTCGGCGAGCGGCCAGGTGACCGTCCACCGGCTGGCGGTCGCCGACGCGGTGTTGGCGACGGTGAAGGTGACGATCTGGCCGCCGCTCGCGCCGCTGCCCCAGCGGGAGTCGACCCGGACCGTGGCGGTGCAGCCGCCGGCCGGGGTGGCCGTGGCGGGTGCGCCACCGGCGACCGTGGTCATGCCGAGGGCGACGATGGTGGTGGCGGCGAGGATGCCGCCGGCAGTCAGGACGGACCGCCTGGACGCGATCATGACGATTCCTCCGATCCCCGTCGGAGCTCCGATCGGGGGGCGGCGTCGGACCGGCCGCCGGCCGGGGAGCCCATGGTTCCGCTCGCACCCTACGGCCAGCAATGGGTCGTGGTCAATATAGATAGAGACCTATGTCATGGTGGCGGCGCGGGCAGCGCCAGCTCCTGCGCCAGGATCGCCGCCTGCACCCGGCTGCGCAGCGCCAACTTCGCCAACACCCGGCTCACGTGGGTCTTCGCGGTGCTCTCCGCCACCGCCAGCCGGTCGGCGATCTCCCGGTTGGACAGGCCGACGCCCAGGCAGGCCAGCACGTCACGCTCCCGGGGGGTCAACCCGGCCACGGCGGCGCGGTCCGCCCCGTCGACGCCGGGCGCGGTCGCCGCGAACGCCGCGATCAGCCGCCGGGTCAGCGTCGGGGCGATCACCCCCTCGCCCCGGGCCACCGTCCGCACCGCCGCCACCAGACCGGCCGCGTCGGTGTCCTTGAGCAGGAAACCGGCCGCCCCGGCGCGCAGCGCGCCGAAGACGTACTCGTCGAGGTCGAAGGTGGTCAGCACCAGCACATCGGCGGTGCCGGCGGCGACGATCTCCCGGGTCGCCGACACCCCGTCCAGCCGGGGCATCCGGATGTCCAGCACCGCCACGTCGGGACGCAGCTCCCGGCACAGCCGTACCGCCGCCTCCCCGTCGGCCGCCTCGCCCACCACCTCGATCTCCGGCGCGCCGGCCAGGATCAGCACCAGACCGGCCCGGACCGCCGCCTGGTCGTCGGCCAGCACGACCCGGACCGGGGCGGTCACGTCCGCTCCCCGGCCGGCAGCGTCGCCCGCACCCGCCAGCAGCCGTCCCGGGGGCCGGCGGTGAACCCGCCGTCGAGCAGGGCGGCCCGCTCCCGCATCCCGATCAGGCCCGCGCCCCCGGCCGGCAGTGCCGCGCCGTCGGCCGGCCCGCCGGAGCGAACCGGATTCTCCACCGTCACCGCCACCTCCGTCGGCAGGTACGCCACGGTCAGCTCCGCCGTGCCCGTGCCGTGGCGCAACGCGTTGGTCAACGACTCCTGCACGATCCGGTACGCCGCCAGGTCGACCCCCACCGGCAGCTCCCGGGGCGACCCCCGCACCGTCGTGCGGACCCGCAGCCCGGCGTCGGCCATCCGGGCCAGCAGCCGGTCCAGCTCGTCCAGCCGGACCCGGGTGGCCTCCTGCACCGGGTCCACGGACGGCTCCCGCAGCAGCCCGACGAGCTGCCGCATCTCGGCCATGCCCTGCACGCTGCTCTCCCGGATCACCCGCAGCGCCGCGTCGATGCGGGGCCGGTCCAGCCCGGGGGCGGCGAGCAGGGCGGTGGCGTGCAGGGCCACCGCGCTGAGCTGGTTCGCCACCACGTCGTGCAGCTCCCGGGCCATCCGGGCCCGCTCGGCCAGCACCGCCTGCCGCCGGTCCAGCTCGACCAGCCGGGCGGTCTGCTCGGCGCGGGCCCGCTCGGTCGCCGCCTGGTCCCGGTACTGCCGCACGCTGATCCCGGTGACCACCGGCAGCACCCCGAGCAGCGCGAACGGCATCCCGACGGCGGCACCCCGCCAGCCCCACCAGAGCAGGCCCGCCACCGTGCCGCCGACGCTGAGCCCGACCGTGACCCGCAGCAGCCAGCGCCACCACCGGGACGGGCCGTACACGCACGTGTCGTACAACACCTGGGTGTAGACCACCGTGACGCCCACCGACACGCCGAGCGCGGCGTCGGCGAACACCGCCACCGTGCCCACCACCAGGCCGGTCCGGGTGGCCACCCGGCGCAGCCCGACCGCCACGCTCGCCGCCAACAGCGGCAGCAGGAAGGACACCCGTGGCACGTCCGGCGCCCAGGGGAACTGGGGTTGCAGGCCGACGCCGTAGGCCGCCAGGCCGCCGACCAGGGACACCCCGGCCAGGGCCAGGTCGCGTCCCGGCCGGCCGGAGCCGACCCAGCCCGGCATCCGCATGGTCCCGATCCCACCACACCCCGGGCCGGTGCCCCTCCCACCTGCGGAGGAGGCCGCCCGGTCGGCCGTCCGCCGAAGGGGGTACGCCGGGCCGCGGCTCCACCGAAGGAGGGACCCGGAACTCGTCCCCGCCGGTGAGGTGACCACCTCCCCGCCCCGGCACGCTTGACCGGAACGGGGAGGTGGACATGCTGCTGGCGGTCATCGTCGGGTGCGAGATCGGATTCTGGGTGCTGCTCGTGGCCGGGCTGGTCGCCCGGTACCCGCTGCGCCGGCCCCGGCTGGGGGCGGCGCTGCTGGTCTGCGTTCCCCTGGTCGATCTGGTGCTGCTGGGCGCGGCGGCGATGGACCTGCGCCGGGGGGCGACCGCGGACGCCACCCACGGGCTGGCCGCCGTCTACCTCGGGTTCTCGGTGGCGTTCGGGCACTCCATGATCCGGTGGGCCGACCAGCGCTTCGCGCACCGTTTCGCCGGCGGCCCGCCGCCGGTGAAACCACCCCGGTACGGCTGGGCGCGGGCCCGCTACGAGTGGCGGGAGTGGGGCAAGGCACTGCTCGGCTGGGCGGTCGCCTGCGCCCTGCTGGCCGCCGCGATCGTCGTCGTCGGTGACGCCGAGCGCACCCGGGAGCTGGCGAACTGGATCCGCACCCTCACCGTCGCGCTGCTGATCTGGCTGGTCGCGTTCCCGGTCTGGGAGACGATCTTCCCGCGTCGGCCGAGGTCCTGACCCCGGGGGTACGCGCTGCACGGCGCGTCGGTGCCGGCCAGTACGGTGGCACTGCCGCGCCGGGGTGTCGTCCCGGCGGGCGACGCGAGTGTGAGGAGACCGGGATGGCGCACGGGGAGGCCGACCACGGCTGCGCCCAGGGCGAGCCCTGCCGGCCGGGCCACCACGACCAGCCCGGGGCGGCCCGACCGCACCGCCGGCTGGCGACGGAGCAGGTCTGTCGGGCGGCCGAACGGGCCGACGACGAGCTGGCGCTGCCCCGCCAACGCGGCGTCGAGACGGTCGACGGCGCGGCGGCCCGACCGGCGGCGGTGGAACCCGGCCCGACCGGCCAACCGGACCCGCCGCCCCGGGCCTGCCGCAGCGACCTGGCCGGCTGGGCGGGCGGGCACCGGCACGGCCCGGTCCGCCCCGGCCGGCGTCGGCAGCGCGTGCAACGCCCGCCACACCGTTGGTGCTGATCACCTGACGGCCCGTCGACCGTTAGCGTGGGTGACGTGCAGGCGATCGCGATCGACGGGTGGGGTACGGCCGACCGGCTGACCCTGCGGGAACTGCCCGACCCCCCGGTGGGTCCGGACACGGTGCTGGTGCGGGTCCGCGCCGCCGGAGTGAACCCGGTCGACGCGAAGATCCGTGAGGGGTTGCTGGCCGACGCGATTCCCGCGCACTTCCCCCTGGTGCCCGGCTGGGACGCGGCGGGCGTGGTGGTGGCGGCCGGCCCGGCGGTGACCGGGTTCGCCGTCGGCGACGAGGTGATCGGGTACGTCCGCCGCGACCACCTCCAGTACGGCAGCTACGCCGAACTGGTCCCCGCCCCGCAGCGCTGCCTGGCGATCCGGCCGTCCCAGGCGTCCTGGGTCGAGGCGGCCGGCCTGCCGCTGGCCGGGTTGACCGCCTACCAGGCGTTGCGGCGGGCCGGCACCGGCGCGGGGGACACCGTGCTGGTGCACGGGGCGTCGGGCGGGGTGGGGCACCTGGCGGTGCAGGTGGCGCGGGCGTTGGGGGCGACCCGGGTGATCGGCACGGCGGGTCCGGCCAATCACGACTTCGTCCGGTCTTTGGGTGCCGAACCGGTCGCCCACGGCGACGGCCTGGCCGACCGGCTCCGCACGCTCGCGCCCGACGGGGTGGACGTGGCGCTCGACCTGTTCGGCGGGGCGGCGCTGGACGTCTCGGCGGTGCTGTTGTCCCGGCCGTCCCGGCTGGTCTCCGTCGCCGACCCGGAGCACGTCACCCGGCTCGGCGGCAGCTACCTGTTCGTGCAGCCGTCCACGGCGGACCTGGGGTTGCTGGCCGCGCTGGTCGACGCGGGCCGGCTCACCGTCCACATCGAGCGGGTGCTCCCGCTGGCCCAGGCCGCGGACCCGCCCCGGCTGGGCGCGGCCGGGCCCGTCCGGGGCACGGTGGTGCTGGCGGGGTGGGCGGCGGCGGGTACGGCGGCCGACCGGGCACCGGCGTGACCCGCACCGGGGCGCGGCGGCGTCCCGGCCGGCCGGGCGGGGCCGGTACCGGCGGCCGGCCCGTGGTCAGCGGGTGCGGCGGCGGACCAGCAGGGCGATGCCCGCCAGGCCGAGCGTGATCACCAGCATCACGCCCACGTTGAGCAGCAGCAACCGCTGAAGTTCGGAGATCGCGTCGTCGATGTCGCGACCCGGGTTGAGGGCGTCGTCCGGAAGGGCCCGTTCGCCGCCACCCACGCCGCCGCTGACCGTGTCGAGCTGCGGCTCCAGCGGCACCCCGGCGGCGCGCAGCGTCTCGGACATGGTGAGCCGGCCGAGGAACCAGCCGGCGGTGGTCTTGCGCGCGTCGGGCTGCTTGGCCGGCCGGAAGGCCCGGGGACCGCCCTTGGCCAGCGGGTAGAGGTCGAACGTCTGCGTGGCGGTGTCCCCGGCGAGCACCACGATGGTGTACTTCGGACCGAGGTCGGCGGCCGTGGGGCCCTTGGCCTGGCCGGTGCGGCCGAACCAGCTGACCTGGTCGATGACCGCGACCACGTGGGTCGGGGCGGTGTCGCTGCGCAGGCGCAGCGGTTCGGTCAGCCCCACCCCTGTGATGTCCACCCCGGCGGGTGGCGTCTTCGGTGCCGCCCGGTGCGCCCCGGCCGCCTGCGCCGCCGGCCCGGTGCCGAGCACCACCGCCGCCGCCACGCCCACCGCGACCGCTGCCAGCAGCCGCCTCACCCTGTCGACCATCGCCGCCTCCTCGCCCCGTTCGATGGATGGCTGTGCTGCGGGTCACGCGCGGGCCGGTCGGCATCGGTGCGTGACCGGGCAGCGCCGGCCCCACCGCACAGACTTCCTGGAACATCGCTCGGATGCAGCTCTGGGAACAATATGTGGAACTATCTGCGATCCTGGAACGACCAATTTCTCAGCCGCGTGATCAGCGGGCGGATCGTACCTTTGCGGAGGGCTTCATGGGGGGCAGGGTCCCACGGCTGGTGCGGGCGGTGCCAGTGCTCGTCGGCGTGGCGCTCGGCGTGGCGTTGTTGCCGGCGTCGCCGGCGCTGGCACACAACTCGCTGACCGGGAGCAATCCGGCCAACGGGGCCAAGGTCGCCACCGCGCCGGCCGCCGTCGAGCTGCGTTTCCTGGCCAAACTCGATCCGGACAGGACGAAGATCACAGTGACCGGGCCGGACAACATCCCGGCCGCCGGTGGCGAGCCGACCTTTTCCGGCAGCCGGGTCAGGGTGCCGTTCGCCCCGGGCGCGGCCGGTCTCTACATCGTCGACTATCAATTGCCGTCCAGCGACGGCCACCCCGTCAAGGGGGAGGTGCGGTTCACCCTCACCACCGGCACCGCCGCCGCGCCCCCGTCGCCGTCGGTCAGCCCGTCGGCCAGTCCCACCCCGTCGCCGACGCCGAGCAGCGCGGCACCCGGCTCCCCGTCGACCACCCCGGTCGCCGCCGGCACCGACGACAACGGCCGGGGTTGGCTCTGGGCGGCGGCCGGTGGCCTGGTGCTGCTCGCCGCGCTCGCCGCGGGCCTGTTCCTGCGCCGCCGCTCCACCCGGTCCTGACCGGACACCGACGCGGGGGCCCCCGGGGACCCGCGGGGCCCCCGGGGCTGTGGGGGTTGAGCTATACCAAGCGGGGGCGGG
>NZ_JBMDWU010000418.1:0-10605 GCF_048594385.1 Micromonospora sp.
GCTGCCGGTGTAGACGTTCATGGTCCGGCCACGGAGGAAGCCGACCAGGGTCAGCCCCGCCTCGTCGGCCAGGTCGGCGGCGAGGGTGCTCGGCGCGGAGACCGCCGCCAGCAGCGGCAGCCCGGCCATCCACGCCTTCTGGGTCAGCTCGAAGCTCGCCCGGCCGGACACCATCAGCAGGTGCCCGGACAGCGGTAGCCGCCGTTGCCGGACCGCCCAGCCGACCACCTTGTCCACCGCGTTGTGCCGGCCGACGTCCTCGCGCAGCACCACCAGTTCGCCGTCGGGGGTGAACAGGCCCGCCGCGTGCAGGCCGCCGGTGCGGTCGAATGCGCGCTGCGCCGCGCGCAGCCGGTCGGGCAGCTCCGCCAGCAGCCTCGCCGGCACGGTGAGCGGGTCGTCGGCGACGGTGAACCGGGACCGGGTGCGCACCGCGTCGATGCTGGCCTTCCCACACACCCCGCAGGAGCTGGTGGTGTAGAAGTTGCGCGCCGGGTCCGTCGCCGGTGCCGGCACGCCGGGGGAGAGCACCACGTCGACCACGTTGTACGTGTTGGGTGTCTCCGCCCCGGAGCAGAGCTGGGCGGTGTGCACGTCGGCGTCGCTGCGGATCAGCCCCTCGGTCAGCAGGAAGCCGATGGCCAGGTCGAGGTCGTCTCCGGGGGTACGCATGGTCACCGCCAGCGGGCGTCGCCGACCCGGCCCGCCGGGGCCGACCCGGATCTCCAGCGGTTCCTCCACGGCGAGCGTGTCCGGCCGGCGCAGCGCCACCCGGGCGTCGTCCGCCGCGTCGAGGTCGATCCGGAGCACGCTCCGCCGGTCAGTGGCCCGTCCCATCCCGCCATCCTGCCCCGCCCGCCCGGCCCCCCGCACGCTGACCACCCTGGCTGCGGTCCCCACCGCGCCCACCCGGCAGTCCCGGGCCGCCGGCACCACCCGGCAGTCCCCGGCCGCCGGCAGCGGGCGTCGGCCCGGCAGCCGGGGACGGGACGGAACCGGGAGGCCGCGCGAGCGGAGCACGAAGGCCGGGCCCGGCGGCTACCGTGGCCGGGTGACGGCGTACGCGGCGGTGGTGCTGGCCGGTGGGGCGGCCCGCCGGATGGGTGGGCGGGACAAGCCGGCGGTGCCGGTGCACGGCCGACCGATGCGGGACCTGGTGCTCGCCGCCGTCGCCGACGCCATACCCCGGGTGCTGGTCGGGCCGGGTGGGGCGCTGCCAGCCGACGTCCTGGTGACCCGGGAGGAACCGGCCGGTGGGGGGCCGGTGGCCGCCACGTCCGCCGGGCTGGCCCTGCTCGGTCCCGGTCCGGCGGTCGTCGCCCTGCTCGCCGCCGACCTGCCGCTGCTCACCCGCCCGGCCGTCGGCGCGCTGCTCGACACGCTCGCCGCCGAAGCCGGTCCGGCGGCGGCGGACGGTGTCTGCCTGGTCGACGACCGGGGGCGACGCCAGCCGCTGTGCGGGGTGTGGCGGGTGCCGACGCTACGCGCCGCGCTGGACCGGGTCGCCGCCCGCCGTTCCGAGCCCGTCCCCGGGCGGCCCCGGGGAGCCGCCGCGCTCGCCGGGGCGTCCATGCGGGAACTGCTGGGGGAGCTGACGGTACGCGAGTTGGCCTGGTCCGCTGCCGGCCCGCCACCGTGGTTCGACTGCGACACTGACTCCGACGTACGCAGGGCGGAGGAGTGGACGCGATGACCGTGCTGGACGACTGGGTGACGGCAGCCTGCGCCGAGCTGGGTCTCGACCCGGCCGAGGTGCCGGTGCCGACGGTGCTGGACCTGGCCAGGGACGTCGCGCACCAGGTGCTACGGCCGGGTGCGCCGGTCACCGCGTACCTGCTGGGGGTGGCGGTCGGACGCGGCGCGGACCCGGCAGCGGCGGCGGCCCGGCTCACCGGGCTGGCCGCCCAGTGGCCGGTGGAGCTGGGCGGCGAGCGCCCCGCCTCCTGACCGACCGGGCGGACCCCGGCGCACGATCCGGTCCGTCGTGCCTTGGCGAAGGGCGGCGGGCGGCGGTGTCCGATGCCGGTCGCGGTGGATTCGTTCTCCGGCCCGCCTGGGTAGGGTGACCTTGACGGATGGAGGCGATCATGACGGCGGACCACCCCTCGAAGCCGACCGGTGACCAGCCCGGCACCTCGCCGGCGCACCACGACCACCACGAGTCGGTCCTGCTGGACGAGCCGAGCACGGCCGACCTGCGGGCCAAGGTCACCGAGGCGTGGCGGGAGTTCGCCCGGGCGCTCGCCGAACGGCTGCGCGAACTGCCCACCGGGGCGCAGCTCGAAGTGACCCTGGACCCGACCGCCTCCGGCACCGGCGACGCCGTCTACTCGATCAGTGTGGCCGTAGGTGAGCAGGGACGGCTGTCCGCGCGGGCGGTCGGCAACGCCACCCTGCCGCAGGGCTTCCGGCTGGACCGTGCCGCGGTGGCCGACATGATCGCGCTCGGCTGGTCGCCGCCCGGCGTGGTGGCCGGCTCCGGCGAGCGCTTCGGCCTGGACGGGTCGACCGGGGACGCCAGCAAGCTGGCCGGGCTGCTCTCCCGCACCCTGCGCGACGTGTACGGCGCACCGCACCCGGCCTTCCTGGTCTATCTCAGCCAGGACGCCGAGGGGGAGCCGTTGCCGATCGAGGCCCTCGGCACCGCACGCAGCGAGTTCGGCCCCGACCGGGACGTCGAGGCCGACCTGGACGAGGCGCTGGCCGCCGCCGCGAACGCCCAGAGCGAAGATCAGGAGGTGCTGGACCTGCCCGAGCGGGTCCGGACGGTGGTGTCGACGATGCTCAAGTCGACCTCCGAGCACCTCCAGATCGACTCCGACGGGGACATCAACATCCGGGCCGGCTCGGCGATGGTCTTCGTCCGGGTGCGGGACAACCCACCGCTGGTGGACGTCTTCTCGCCGGTGCTGACCGAGGTCGAGCCGACGGAACGGTTGTACGTGAAGCTCTCCGAGCTGACCAACCGGATGCCGATCGGCCGGTTGTACTGCGCCGACGACACGGTGTGGGCGTCCATCCCGGTCTTCGGGCGCAACTTCCAGGCCACCCACCTGATGCTGGCCGTGCAGGTGATGACGGGGCTCGCCGACGAACTCGACGACCGGTTGCACGGCGAGTTCGGCGGCAAGCGGTTCTTCGGCGAGGGCGACAAGGCGAGCCGGGGCGACACCGGGCACCGCACCGGCATGTACCTCTGATCCACCGCCGCACCGGGCCGCAGGCGCGCCGGCCCGCCCGCCCCCGGCCGGGTGTCAGGGGGTGGACGGGCCGACGCCTGGCGACTCGACCAGCCGGGACAGCACGATGGTGCTCCGGGTGGAGGTGACGAACGATTCCGCCCGCAGGCGTTCGAGCGCCTCCTCCAGGTGGGAGATGTCGGCGGCCCGCAGGTGCACGAGCGCGTCGGCCTCACCGGAGACGGTGTACGCGCCGACCACCTCGGGGTGCCGGCGGGCGGCCACCCCGAGCTGGGTGGGGGTGGTCCGGCCGGCGCAGAACAGCTCGACGAACGCCTCGGTGGTCCAGCCGACGGCGGCCGGGTCGACCACGGCGGTGAAGCCCCGGATCACCCCGGTGGCCCGCAGCCGGTCCACCCGTCGCTTGACCGCCGGAGCGGAGAGTGACACCCGGGCGCCGATATCCGCGTACGAGGTTCGGGCGTCCGCCACGAGCAACGCAATGATTCGCTGGTCGACCGCGTCTATCTGCAACGTTCCGCCTCGGGGAAGCAATGGTTCTGGCTGTTACCAAAGTTCTACGCTACCTACCCTTGGTGACCGTGAACCAGCAGCGCGTCCCGCGAAAGCGGACATATCTCATGTGTGCCCCGGAGCACTTCGCGGTCGAGTACGCCATCAACCCGTGGATGGACCTCACCGTCGGCGTCGACGTGGCACTGGCGGTCGATCAGTGGGACCGGCTGCGGCACACCCTGGTGGACCTCGGTCACGACGTGCACGTGCTCACCCCGCAGGCGGGGCTGCCGGACATGGTCTTCGCGGCCAACGGCGCCTTCGTGGTGGACGGGACGGTCTACGGGGCGCAGTTCAAGCACGAGCAGCGGGCCGCCGAGGCCGCCGCGCACCGGGAGTTCTACCAGAAGCACGGCTGGCACTTCATCGCGCCGAGCGAGACCAACGAGGGTGAGGGCGACTTCGCCTACCTGCCCGAGGCGCACGGTGGGCTGATCCTCGCCGGGCACGGGTTCCGCACCGAGCTGCCGGCGCACGCCGAGGCACAGGAGGCGCTGGGGCGTCCGGTGGTGTCGCTGCGCCTGGTCGACCCGCGTTTCTACCACCTGGACGTGGCGCTCGCCTCGATCGACGACGGCAACGTCGCGTACTTCCCGGGGGCGTTCTCGGCGGCCAGCCAGCGGGTGCTCGCCCAGCTCTTCCCCGACGCGGTGCTCGCCGACGACGAGGACGCGCTGGCCTTCGGCCTGAACCTGGTCAGCGACGGGGCGAACGTGGTGCTCAACAGCGACGCGACCCGGCTGGCCGGCAAGCTCAAGGCGGCCGGCTACACCCCGGTCCCGGTGGAGCTGGCCGAGTTGAAGAAGGGCGGCGGCAGCGTCAAGTGCTGCATCGCCGAGCTGCGCCCCTGACCGGCTCCGGCACCACGAGGGGCCGGCCCGACCGGGGCCGGCCGGCTCAGCCCAGGGTGGCGATCTCGTTGATCAGGACGTTGGAGAGCAGCCGGCCGTCGAACTGCACCTTGCGCAGGTACCACTTCTGCTGCGGGGTGCGCGGCTGGTTGAACTGCCACGGGCCGCGCGGGCTGTCGATCTGACCGATCTTGCCCAGCGCCAGGTTGACCTGCTGCGCGGTCGGCTCGGCACCGGCCAGCCGGATCGCCTTGTCGAGCACCTGCGCGGCGTCGTACGAGGCCATCGCGTAGGTGGTGGGCGAGACGTTGTAGGTCTTCCGGTAGGCCGAGGCGAAGATCCGGTTGGCGTTGTTGTTCAGGTCGGCCGAGTAGTTCAGCGCGGTCTGGATGGTGCCGGCCTTGAGGCTCTCGTCCGCGTTGACCAGGGTCGACCGCAGGTCGGTGAGGATGTTGCCCTCGGTCAGGAAGCCGGGCGCGTAGATGTCACCGAACCAGCGGCTGCGACGCAGTTGCCTGATGAACTGCTCACCTGCGGTGCCGGAGTAAAAGCAGAAGATTCCGTCCGGCTGGCGGCTGAGCGCCTCGTCGATCTGCGCGCGGAACTCGTTGTCGCCGGGGGCGGGGTTGGCGGTGGTGAGGATGGGGTCACCGATGATCCGGGGGTCGTCGGTGCCGAAACCGTCCCGGAAGCCGTTGATCACGTCCTGGCTGGCGGTGCCCTCGGGGGCGACGATGGCGAGCCGGCTTCCGGTGGGGAATGTTCGCCGCAGGTACGACCCGAGCGCCCGGCCGGGCTCGTCCAGCACGTACGACGTCCGCCAGATGTAGACGACGCTCTGCAGGCTGGGCGGGGAGGCGTTGGACCCGATGAGCGGCACCCGGGCCTTCTCCACCGCGTCCCTGATGCCGGACATCACTGTCGAGTTGACCACGCCGGTCATGGCGAGCACGTTCTGGGCGAGCAGGTTGTCGACGGCGGCCTGGCCGCTCTTGGCGTTGTCGCCCTCGTCGACGGCCACCACCGTCGTCGGGTGGCCGCCGAGCTGCTGCCCGTTCATCGCCAGGAAGAGCTGGAAGCCGTTCTCGATGTCGATGCCGATCGTCTTGCCGTCGCCGTTCTCCGGCCGGATCAGCCCGATCTTGATCGGCTTGCCCGGGGCCGGCGTCTCGGTGTCGTCCGTGCCGCAGGCGGCGACGAGTCCGGTCGTGCCGAGCGCGGCCAGCAGTTGAAGGGCCCGCCTGCGGTTCATCTGCGACACCGAAATCCTTCCGGGAGCATTGCCGGGCGTCACCGCCCCTCCGGCGTTCTACCTGGTGGGCGACCCTGCGTCAATGGATCTTGATCTTCAAGCAACGACTGCAACGCAGCCCTTACCTGGGGCCAGGCCGCCGAGAGCGGGTCGATCAACCCGAAGTGCTCGCATTCCGGCAGCTCAATGAGGGTGACCGGGGCACCGGCGGCCCGTGCGGTGGCAGCATATGACCTGCTCAGGGCGGCCGGTACCTGGCGGTCCCCGCCGCCGTGCAGGATCACCGTCCGTGTCCGTCGTGGCACCGAACGGCAGGGGTCGGCCACCGCGTACCGCTGCGGGTGTTCGGCCGGGCCGCCGCCGAGCAGCGCGGCCACCGCCCCCGAATCCAACCCCAGCCGGTACGCCTCGGCGAGGTCGGCGACCGGGGCCAGCGCCAGCACCCCGGCCACGTCCTGCGGAGCGTGCGCCGCCACGTGCAGCGCGAGCTGCCCACCCGCCGAGTGCCCCAGCAGCAGCGGCGGCCCCGGCGCGACCAGCCCCGGCAGCGCCTGCGCCACCAACCCGGGCAGCGCCGCCACCCCGGCCCGGACGTCGGTCAGCGTGTTCGGCCAACCACCGCCCGGCTGGCCGGTGCGCCGGTACTCCAGCTGGGCCACCGGCCAACCCGCCTCAGCGAGGGCGGCGGCGAGCGGGCCGGTGTGGGTGCGGTCGTACTCGGCCCGCCAGAAGCCCCCGTGCACCACCGCGACCAGCGGCCGGACCGGACCACCACCGGCCGGCCGGCGCAGGTCGACGAGCTGCTCCGGCTGGTCGCCGTAGGCGACGGTCAGGTCCGGCGGCGGGGCGGGCCGGCTGAGCACCGCCCGGGGGTCGTGGGACATGCCGGCGACGGTAGCGCGGCTGGTGGCGGTCCGGGTGGGTGCGACGGGAGCGGGTGGGTAAGGATGGGGCCATGACCGAAGCGCACCCCACTGGACAAGCTGACGAGCCGGGCCGCCCCGACGGGCAGTCGGGCACCCTGGTCGTGGTCGGCCCGGACGGCCGCCCGGTGGGCACCATGCAGACCGACGAGGCCGGTGAGGACCCGACCCGCCTGGTCGAGCAGCCGGCCAAGGTGATGCGGATCGGCAGCATGATCAAGCAGTTGCTGGAGGAGGTCAAGGCCGCCCCGCTCGACGACGCCAGCCGGCACCGGCTGCGGGAGATCCACCAGCGGTCGATCGTCGAGCTGAAGGAGGGCCTCGCCCCCGAGCTGCGCGAGGAGCTGGAACGGCTCTCGCTGCCGTTCGCCGAGGACCAGGCGCCCAGCGAGGGCGAGCTGCGGATCGCCCACGCCCAGCTCGTCGGCTGGCTGGAAGGGCTCTTCCACGGCATCCAGGCCACCCTGGTGGCCCAGCAGATGGCCGCCCGGATGCAGCTTGAGCAGATGCGCTCCGGTGGCCGCCCCGCCCTGCCCAGCGGCCCCGGCGGCGGGATGATCCCCGGCATGCCCGGCATGGGCCAGCCCGGTGGCGAGGGCCACAACACCGGCCAGTACCTCTGAGCTCAGCCCACCCCGAAGACCTTCTCCAGGTACGCCGCCACACCGTCGGCGGTGTTCGCCCCGGTCACCTCGTCGGCGATCTCCAGCACGGCGGGGTGTGCGTTGGCCACCGCCACCGCGCGCCCCGCCCAGGTGAGCATCGGCACGTCGTTGGGCATGTCACCGAAGGCGAGCACGTCGGCCTGTGCCACCCCGACCCGGGCCGCGTACCAGGCCAGCCCGGCGGCCTTGGTCACCCCGGCGGCGGAGATCTCCACCAGCCCGCTGTACGACGAGTGGGTCGCCTCGGCCAGCCCCTCCAGGGCCCCCGCCACCACCTGCACGAAGGCGTCCGGGTCCTGGGTGCCGGCGCGGGCCAGCAGCTTCACCGCCGGCACCGAGGCCAGCTCCTCCGGCGACTCGACCGCCCGGATGGCCTCGTGGTCGGCGTCCCAGCGCAGCGGGTAGTGCGCCTCGTGCCGCATCTGCCGGCTGTCCACGATCTCCACCGCGAAGCTGACCTCCGGCACCGCCGCCCGCAGCCGCCGGGCCACCTCGGCGAGGAGTTCCGGGGCCAGCGGGTCGGCCCGCAGCACCTGATCGGTGTCCGGGTCGTAGACCACCGCGCCGTTGGCACAGATCGCCGGCAGCGGGGCTGCGAGCTGGTCGTACACCAGTTGGAGCCAGCGGATCGGGCGGCCGGTGACCAGCACGACGGGGGTGCCCGCCGCGGCGATCCGCTCCAGCACCGCCGCCGTACGGGCGCTGAGCCGGCGCTCGTCGCCGAGCAGGGTGCCGTCGATGTCGCTGGCGACCAGCCGTGGTGTCTCTGCCATCACCGGGAGAGTAGCCGGTCGAGATAGACCGCCACCCCGTCGTCGTCGTTGCGCAGGGTCACCTCGTCGGCGGCGGCCCGCACCAGCGGATGCGCGTTGGACACGGCCACCCGGGACCAGCCGGCCCAGGCGAACATCGGCAGATCGTTGGGCATGTCCCCGAAGACCAGCACGTCCGCCGGGTCGACGCCGAGCCGCTCGGCGACCACGGTCAGCCCGCTGGCCTTGTCCACCCCGGCCGGGGTGATCTCGACGAAGCCGAGCCCGGCCTGGGTGAGGGTGGCGACCTGCGGCGGGACGATCCGGCGGGCGGTGGCCAGCAACTCGTCCACGTCGTGGTCGGCGGTCCGGACGAACGCCTTGATCACGTCGAGGGCGAGACATTCCGCCCGAGTCCGCGCCTCGAACCGCTCCGGGTAGGGCCAGGCCGGGTGGTAGTCGCCCCAGAGCGGCGCGTCGTGCTCGTCGGACCCCTCGACCATGACGGTCAGCGGGCCGACGGCGGCCTCCAGGTCGGTCAGCAGACCGGCCAGCACCTCGGCGGAGAGGCGCTCGTCGCGCAGCACCACCGGGCCGGTCGGGTCGCTCTGGTCGACCACGCAGCCACCACCGGCCATCACCAGGAAGTCGGCGGCCCGGATGTCGTTGCGGGTGAGTTCCTTCAACCGGGGGCCGCGGCCGGTGGCGCCGACCACCGGGATACCGGCGGCCCGCACCCGGTCGAGCACCCCGTGGGTGTACGCCGAGACGGAGTCGTCGCTGCGCACGAGCGTTCCGTCGAGGTCGGTGGCGATGAGTTTGGGCAGTCCCGGGCGGGTCATCGTTCCTCCTTGCCCGCCGCCGTCCGTACCGGTCGTCCGACCCGGTGTGACGGCGGGCAGCAACCGTACCTCGCCGTCCGGGTCGCAACCATGGCTTCCGGGCGAATCAGCAGGCAACGCCCGGTGACCGCCGCGCGGCCCTCGGCCGGGACGCGGTCACGCTGATCGGATTCGGGCCCGGCGGGCTCAGGGGTGCGGTTCGCGGCGGGCGAACGGGACCGTCGGGGTGACGGTCAGGCCGGCGGGCGCGGCCGGCCGCTCGTCGTCCCCGTCCGGGTCGACCCCGTGCCGGTCCACCGCGTCCGGGTCGGCACACGGCCCGACGGCGTCGGCCGGCGGACCGTCCGGCTGCGCGACGGCGGTGAGCAGCGCCGCCCCGACCAGCGCGACGGCGACGAAGGCCATCACCAGGCCCCGGCCGTAGTCGACCCGGAACCCGTCCTCCGGGGAGTAGAACAGTGCCCGCTGGCCCGAGTCGTCCAAGGAGAAGGCGGTGACGGTGAGCAGGACCGCCAGGGCGCCCGCCACCGCCAGCCCGGCCACCCGGGCGTCGTGCCGGACCGCCGGCCGCCCGCGCAGGGTCAGCGCCACCGCGACGCTGAGCAGCAGGAGCCCCACCAGGTACGCGATCCCGAAGCCGCCCACCTCGGCCACGCCTCCGGGCACCCGGATGGTGCCGCTGCCCTCCGGACCACCGTTCGGCACGGTCATCACCAGCCACTCCCCGGCCATCGACGCCGTGGCGGCGACCGCGCCGAGCAGGGCCAGCACCGGGGGCAGCCGCCGGTCCCGGCGCAGCGCGGCGGGCCAGTGCCCGAACCGTGCGCCGGCCGGTCGTGCGGGGTCACCCCACTCCAGCACGGGGGTGTCGTCCGAGCGGTCGTCCTGTCTCGGGATGGGGAGATCCTGGGACATCGGCTACCTTCCGCGTCGCGGGCCTGACCCGCATCATCCCACGCCGGTACGCCCCGACCCGGCAGCGCCGACGCCCCGAAACGCCGTACGTCGGCCGCCGCCGGGCCCGCCGGGTCGGTCGCCGCGGGCGGGGCTTTCGACTAGCGTTCGGGTATGCCTATCCGTACCGCATCCGCACGTTGGCAGGGCAACCTCACCGAGGGCGCCGGGACCGTCCGCACCGGCAAGGGTGGCCTGGAGGGGAACTACTCCTTCAAGTCGCGCTTCGAGGAGGGCGAGGGGACCAATCCGGAGGAGCTGATCGGGGCCGCCCACGCGGGCTGCTTCTCGATGGCGCTCTCCAAGCAGCTCGCCGACGCCGGGGTGTCCGGCACCTCGGTGGAGACCACCGCGAAGGTGCACTTCGACAAGACCGACGCGGGCATGACCGTCACCCGGATCGACCTGGAGACCGTCGGCCAGGCCCCGGGCCTGGACGAGGCCCAGTTCACCAAGCTGGCCGAGGCCGCCAAGGAGGGCTGCCCGATCTCCCGGCTGCTCTCCCCCGGCGCGCAGATCAGCCTCACCGCCCGCCTCGCCTGATCCGTCCCGTCCGCGGCCCGGCCCCGGGGCCGGGGCGGCCGGGGGTGCGCCCGGGGGCGGACGGGCCC
>NZ_JBMDWU010000419.1:0-17821 GCF_048594385.1 Micromonospora sp.
TACGACCTGTTCACCCGCACCACCACCCGCAACCACTACGCGGTGGTGCAGGAGCTGTTCACCGGGCTGCACCGCAACGGCTACATCGTCCCCAAGGTCACCACCGGGGCGATCTCCCCGTCCACCGGGCGGACCCTGCCCGACCGCTACATCGAGGGCACCTGCCCGATCTGCGGCTACGACAGCGCCCGCGGCGACCAGTGCGACAACTGCGGCAACCAGCTCGACCCGATCGACCTGATCAACCCCAAGTCCAAGATCAACGGCGAGACGCCGGAGTTCGTCGAGACCGAGCACTTCTTCCTCGACCTGCCCGCCCTCGCCGACGCGCTGCGCCAGTGGCTTGACACCCGGGAGGGCTGGCGGCCCAACGTGCTGCGCTTCTCCCGCAACCTGCTCGACGACCTCCAGCCCCGGGCCATCACCCGGGACCTCGAATGGGGTGTGCCGATCCCGCTGGAGGGCTGGCAGGAGCGCGGCGACAAGCGGATCTACGTCTGGTTCGACGCGGTGATCGGCTACCTCTCCGCGTCCATCGAGTGGGCCCGGCGCACCGGCGACCCGGACGCGTGGCGCAGGTGGTGGTCGGCCGACGGGGAGGGCAAGGACTCCCCGGGCTACTACTTCATGGGCAAGGACAACATCGTCTTCCACTCGGTGATCTGGCCGGCCCTGCTCGGCGGCTACTCCGGCGCGGGCAGCCGCGACGGCCAGCCCGGCGACCTCGGCCGGCTCAACCTGCCCACCGAGGTCGTCTCCAGCGAGTACCTGACCATGGAGGGACGCAAGTTCTCCTCCTCCCGCAAGGTGGTCATCTACGTCCGGGACTTCCTGGAACGCTACGACGCCGACGCGCTGCGCTACTTCATCGCCGTCGCCGGCCCGGAGAGCAACGACACCGACTTCACCTGGGCCGAGTTCCTCCGCCGCAACAACGACGAACTCGTCGCCGGCTGGGGCAACCTGGTCAACCGGTCGGTCTCCATGGCGGCGAAGAACTTCGGCGCGATCCCGCCGGTCGACCCGGCCGGGCTCACCGAAGCCGACGAGGCGCTGCTCGCGGTGGCCCGCGCCGGTTTCGCCACGGTGGGCGACCTGATCGCCCGGCACCGGCAGAAGCAGGCCATCGGCGAGGCCATGAAGGTCGTCGCCGAGGCCAACCGCTACCTGTCCGAGCAGGCCCCGTGGAAGCTCAAGACCGAGGCCGACAAGCCCCGGATGGGCACCATCCTGCACGTCGCCCTCCAGGTGGTCAGCGACGCCAACACGCTGCTCACCCCGTTCCTGCCGCACTCCGCGCAAAAGATCCACGAACTGCTCGGCGGCACCGGCGTGCACGCCCCGATGCCGGTCCTCAAGGAGGTCGACGACCTCGACGGCGGGCCCGGCTACCCGGTGCTCACCGGGGACTACACCGTCGGCGCGCGCTGGGAGTCCGTACCGTTGCCGGCCGGCCGGCCGCTCGCCGCGCCGAAGCCGGTCTTCCGCAAGCTCGACCCGTCGATCGTCGACGAGGAACTCGCCCGGCTGGAGAGCTGACCGAAACGCGGGCGGCCCCGGGGGAACCCCCCGGGGCCGCAGTGCGCGGTACGTCAGGCGCGGGCCATCGCCGGCGCGCCGATGAACTCCATCAGCGCCCGGTTCACCTCGGTCGGGTGCGTCCACGGGATACCGTGCGGCGCCCCCTTCAGGGTGACCAGCGTGCCGTTGGGCAGCATCGACGCCAACCGCTGACCCGTCTTCGCAAACGGCAGCACGTTGTCCTTGTCGCCCTGGATGATCAGCACCGGGACGTCCATGTTCGGCACGTCGCCCCGGAAGTCGGTCTGCCAGGCGTCCACCGAGTCGTGGGTGCCCTTCGCCGACGCCTGCGCGCCGATCTGCCAGTGCGCCCGGTACGCCTCCTCGCTGACCCACCTGCCCCTGTTCTCGCTGTAGTTGAAGAACGCGTCGCAGAACTGGGTCAGGTAGGCGAACCGGTCCGCGAGGATCGCCTGCTGGAACCCGTCGAAGAGGCTCTTCTCGACGCCCTCCGGGTTGTCCTTGGTCTGCAACAGGTACGGCGCCAGCGGCGCCATCAGCACCGCCCGGTCCACCCGGCTCGACCCGTACGTGCCGAGGTAGCGGGTCACCTCACCGGTGCCCATCGAGTGGCCCACCAGGATCGCGTTACGCAGGTCCAACTCGGTCATCAGCACGTCGAGGTCGGCGGCGAAGGTGTCGTAGTCGTAACCCATGGCCGGCTGGGCCGAACTGCCGAACCCCCGCCGGTCGTAGGTGATCACCCGGTACCCGGCCGCGAGCAGCGGACCCGACATCTTCTCCCAGGTCGCCCCGTTGAACGGGAAGCCGTGGATCAGCACGATCGGCTGACCCTGCCCGTGATCCTCGTAGTACAGGTCGATCGGGGCGGAGTTCTCCGTACCCACGGTGATGAAGGGCATGCTCTTCTCCTGATCCGTCGGTGTCGGACCCGTCGCGCTTTCCCCGGCAGGCTCCCGTCATGCCTTCACAGCGCGTACGGCAGGTCCACCACCCGGTCGTCGGTCACCTCGGCGACCGGTGCCCACGTCTCGTACACGCCCCGTTCGTGGCACTGTGCCCCGGTGTCGCGTACCCCGTCCGGATCGGGCTGCCGCAGGCGCAACCGCAGCCAGCCGGCCTCCTCCCGGAGCACCAGGCACGCCACGCCCCGCCACCGGGCGTGGCGCAGCCGCCGGCCGACCGACTCCACCGGATAGCGGGCCGCCCGGGTCATCGCCAGCACCCGGAACCCGCCCGGCAGGTCCGCCACCGCCTCGTACTCCCCGCCGGCCAACCCGCCGACCAGCTGCGTCGACCGCGGCACCTCGCCGGTCGGCACGTACTCCTGGTCGGGTGAGAGCCCCGGCACCGCCGCCAGCAGGTGCCGCCACTGCGGCCCCACCATCCGCAACCAGCCCCGCTGCTCCGCCTGGTAGCTGTAGAGCACCACCTCGGCCCCGTCGGCGGTGTACGCCAGCAGGCTGGCGTTGGCGGGCATCGGCAGGTCGGCGAAGTCCCGGGTGACGAACTCCGGGATCAACTGCGCCGAACTCGGCACGAACCCGGTACCCAGCACCGGGGGGCCCAGCCGGTCCCGGGGCGGCAGCTCCAGCAGGCCCCGGTGCGTCCCGCCGACCGGCACGTCGTAGTCGCCCGGGTCGGCGACCCGCCAGCGCAGCGCGTACCCGACGTCGGTGCCGTCGCCGCTGGTGCCGTCGCCGCGCAGCACCGCCAGCGCGGCCGGCGTGCGCAGGTGCGCCACGTCGTGCTCGCGGTAGCAGAATCCGTGCGGCAACCACCCCCGCACGTACCCGGCGAGCTGCCGGGCGGAGAGCACCTTGACCATCCGGGTGCCGCGCCGCAGCAACGCCGAGGCGCGCACCGCGGTCAGCGTCGGATCGCCGGCGGCCGTGGGCTGCTGGCTGAGCTGGTGCACGTACGACCAGCCCCGGTCGCGGTGCACCGGCATCAGCAGCGCTGCCTCCGGCTCCTCGACCGGCGGCACGCCCCCGCTCACCTCGGTGACCTCGGTCACGTGCACGAACCGCCGCCACGGCCAGCTCACGCCCGGCCGGGGCGCCCACTCGAAACCGGGTGCCGCCTCGGCGCTGAACAGTTCGTAGGCCGCGCCCCGGGCCAGCTCCTCCGCCGGGTGGACCACCCCGCCGTACGTCACGCGCAACGCGGTCCGCCCGGAGGCCGCGCCGCTGGCCCGATCGGTGACGCTCATCCCGGCGAGGCTAGGCCGGCCAGGTTCCACCCCGGTGAACGTCCGGTGGCCGCCCGGGAACACCCCACCCCGTACGGGTCGGTGCCCCCGGCCGTCCCCGGTGTGTGATGCTGGCCGCGATGACCGAACGGACCGAATCCCGCAAGCAGCGTGCCGCCCGCCGGGCCGGTGAGTTCCCGCCCGCCCCGCCGCCGCTGCCCCGCCCCGTGCTGGACAGCCACACCCACCTCGACATCACCGTCAGCGAGGCCGGCGTGCCCGGCGGAGGCGACGCCGCCGACCCGGTGGCCGCCGCGATCGAGGTGGCCGCCGCCGTCGGCGTGGACCGGCTCGTGCAGGTCGGCGTGGACGTCGGCTCGTCCCGCTGGGGGGCCGACGTCGCCGACCGGTACCCGGCGGTGCTCGCCACCGTGGCGCTGCACCCCAACGAGGCACCCCGGCTGGCCGACCTGGACGCCGCGCTGCGCGAGATCGAGACGCTGGCCGCCCGGGACCGGGTCCGGGGCGTCGGCGAGACCGGGATGGACTTCTTCCGCACCGGCGACGACGGCCGGGCCGCCCAGGAGGAGAGCTTCCGGGCCCACATCGCCATCGCCAAGCGGTACGGCAAGGCCCTGGTCATCCACGACCGGGACGCCCACGCCGACGTGCTGCGCATCCTCGACGACGAGGGCGCCCCGGACACGGTGGTGCTGCACTGCTTCTCCGGCGACGCCGACTTCGCCCGCGAGTGCGTCCGCCGGGGCCACCTGCTCAGCTTCGCCGGCACCGTCACCTTCGGCAGCGCCGCCGCGCTGCGCGAGGCCGCCGCGCTCACCCCGATCGACCAGATCCTCGTCGAGACCGACGCGCCCTACCTGACCCCGATGCCGCACCGGGGCCGGCCCAACGCGTCGTACCTGATCCCGCTGACGGTCCGGTCGCTGGCCGAGACCACCGGGGCCGACCTCGACGAGCTGTGCGCCGCCATCTCCGCCACCGGCGACCGGGTCTTCGGGCCGTGGTGACCGACCCGCGACCCGCGACTACGCTTCGGGGCGTGACCGGCCTGCTCGGCCCGGCGGAGATCCGGGAACTCGCCGCGCGCCTCGGCGTCAACCCGACCAAGAAGCTCGGCCAGAACTTCGTGCACGACCCGAACACCGTCCGCCGGATCGTCACCGCGGCCGGGCTCACCGGGGACGACGTGGCGTTGGAGGTCGGCCCCGGCCTCGGCTCGCTCACCCTGGCCCTGCTGCCGGCCGCCGCGCACCTGCACGCGGTGGAGATCGACCCGGTGCTGGCCGGCGCGCGGCCGCAGACCGCCGCCACCCCCGCCGGCCCGGACGCCGCCCGGCTCACCGTGCACCGGGCCGACGCGTTGCGGATCACCGCCGCCGCCCTGGCCGACCCGCCGCCCACCGCGCTGGTGGCGAACCTGCCCGACAACGTGGCCGTGCCGGTGGTGCTGCACCTGCTCGCCGAGCTGCCCACCCTGCGGCACGGCCTGGTGATGGTGCAGAAGGAGGTCGCCGACCGGCTGGTCGCCGGCCCCGGCTCCAAGGTGTACGGCATCCCGTCGGTCAAGCTCGCCTGGTACGCCCGATCCCGCGCCGCCGGTCGGGTGCCACCGAACGTGTTCTGGCCGGTGCCGAACGTCGACTCCGGACTGGTCGCCTTCACCCGCCGCGAACCACCCCGCGACGACGTGCCCCGGCAGGCCGTCTTCGCCGTGGTCGACGCCGCGTTCGCCCAGCGCCGCAAGACGTTGCGGGCCGCGCTGGCGGGCTGGGCGGGTGGCCCCGACCGGGCCGCCGCGGCGCTCACCGCCGCCGGGGTCGACCCCGGTGCACGCGGGGAGTCACTCACCGTGGAGCAGTTCGCCGCGATCGCCGCGTCGGCTCCGACCGTCGCGCCGGTCGCACAGTAGGCTGACGCCGTGCCCGCCGAGGAACACGCCGCACCTGCGCGTACGACCTGGTTGCCGGCCGGTACGCCGCCGGCCGCCGACGCCGCCGAGGAGCTGATCGTGGAGATGCCGTTCGACATCCGCCCGTGCCGGTGGGACGTCACCCGGTGACCGAGGCCTGGCGACCGGACGACGATGACGACCAGCGTCGGGGCAGCAGCGGCCCGGTACGGGTCCGGGTCCCCGCGAAGGTCAACCTGCACCTCGGGGTGGGCCCGCTGCGCCGGGACGGTTACCACGAGCTGAACACCGTCTACCACGCGATCTCGATCTACGACGAGTTGACCGCCCGCCGGGGTGACACCCTCACCCTGACCATGGAGGGCGAGGGCGCCGGCGAACTGGCCCTGGACGACTCCAACCTGGCCATCCGTGCCGCCCACGCGCTCGCCGGCTACGCCGGGGTGCTGCCGCACGCCCGGCTGCACCTGCGCAAGCAGATCCCGCTCGCCGGTGGGCTGGCCGGGGGCAGCGCCGACGCCGCCGCCGCGCTGGTCGCCTGTGACGCCCTGTGGGGCACCGGGTTGTCCCGCGACGAACTGGCCGGGATCGCCGCCGACCTCGGTTCCGACGTGCCGTTCCTGATCCACGGCGGCACCGCGCTGGGCACCGGCCGGGGCGAGGCGGTCAGCCCGGTGCTGGCCCGTCCCACCTCCTGGCACTGGGTGGTGGCCGTCGCCGACGGCGGCCTGTCCACCCCCGCCGCCTACCGGGAACTCGACCGGCTGCGTGCCGCCGGTACCGCCGGTACGCCGCTGGGCAGCACCGACGGCCTGCTCGGCGCGCTGCGCCAACGTGACCCCCGGGTGCTCGCCGGCTGCCTCGGCAACGATCTGCAGGACGCCGCCCTGTCGATGCGCCCGGCCCTGGCCGACACGTTGAAGGCCGGGGAGGCCGCCGGCGCGCTCGCCGGGATCGTCTCTGGCTCCGGCCCGACCTGCGTCTTCCTCGCCCGCGACGCCGCCGACGCGCAGCGGATCGCCACCGAGGTGCAGGCCGCCGGGGTGTGCCGGGAGACCCGGGTGGCCCACGGCCCGGTGCCCGGGGCCCGCGTCGGCTGAGCTGTCCCCGGGTGGAGATCGACTCCCGTGGGCCGGGGTTGCGGTATCCGGCGACCGGGAACCCGCAACATCGGCCCCGATGAGTTGATCAACCCGTCTCGACCTGCTGTCCGGGGCGGCCCGGCCCCGGTTGCGGCACGGGCGGGTGGGGCGGCGCGGATGTCCGCGTACCCTTGCCCCAGGCGTCCCGAGGTGCCCGCCGGCACCGGGACGCCTTGATCATGAAAGGTGGGACCGTGGCCAACATCGTCAACCTGGACCGGGTGTCCAAGGGGTACGGCGCCGCCGGGCCGCTGCTCACCGACGTCTCGCTCGGCCTCGACGACGCCGACCGGATCGGCGTGGTCGGCCTCAACGGCGCCGGCAAGTCCACCCTGCTGCGTATGCTCACCAAACAGGAGGACCCCGACGACGGCCGGGTCACCCACCGCCGCGACCTGCGGGTGCTCTGGCTGCCGCAGGCTCTCACCCTGACCCCCGAGGCCACCGTGCGGGACGTGGTGCTCGGCACCGCCTGGCTCGCCGAGGGGATGGGCGCCGAACACGAGTGGGCCGGCGACGCCGGGGTCCGCGCCATCCTCGACGGCCTCGGCATGCCCCACCTCGGCCTCGACCAGCCGGTCGGCCCGATGTCCGGTGGCGAGCGCCGCCGGGTGGCGCTGGCCGCCCTGCTGGTCCGCGAATCCGACCTGCTCATCCTCGACGAACCCACCAACCACCTCGACGTCGGCGGCGTCGACTGGCTCGCCCGGCACCTCGTCGGCCGCCGGGGCGCGCTCGTCGTGGTCACCCACGACCGGTGGTTCCTCGACGCGGTTTGCACCACCACCTGGGAGGTCGCCGACCAGACCGTCCGGGCCTACGAGGGCGGCTTCGCCGCCTGGACGCTGGCCCGCGCCGAACGGGAACGGGTCGCCGCCGCCACCGAGGCCCGCCGGCAGAACCTGCTCCGCAAGGAGATCGCCTGGCTGCGGCGCGGCCCGCCCGCCCGCACCTCCAAGCCGAAGTTCCGCATCGACGCGGCCAACGCGCTCATCGACGACGTGCCGCCGCCGCGCGACACCATGTCGTTGCAGCGGATGGCGACCGCCCGGCTCGGCAAGCAGGTGTACGACCTGGAACACGTCCGGTTGCACGCCGGCCCCAAGGAGATCCTGCACGACACCACCTGGCAGGTCGGCCCCGGCGACCGGATCGCCATCCTCGGGCGCAACGGCGCCGGCAAGACCACCCTGCTGCGGTTGCTGGCCGGCATCACCCGCGCCGACGGCGGCCGGTTCCACACCGGCTCCACCGTCAAACCGGCGTTCCTCTCCCAGGAACTCGCCGAACTCCCCGGCCACCTGCGCGTCCTGGAGGCCGTCGAGGAGGTCGCCCGGCGGGTGCAGCTCGGCGACCGGGAGATCTCCGCCGCCCAGCTCGCCGAGGTGTTCGGCTTCGACGACCGGCGGCTCTGGACCCCGGTGGGGGACCTCTCCGGTGGGGAACGCCGCCGGCTGCAGATGCTCCGGCTGCTCGCCGGGGAACCCAACGTGCTGCTCTTCGACGAGCCCACCAACGACCTGGACACCGACACCCTCGCCGCGCTGGAGGACCTGCTCGACTCCTGGCCCGGCACGATCATCGTGGCCAGCCACGACCGGTACCTGATCGAACGGGTCACCGACGCCGCGTACGGGATGTTCGGCGACGGCCGGCTGGTGCACCTGCCCGGCGGCGTCGACGAGTACCTGGCCCGCGCCGCCGGCCCGGGTCCGGCCCGCACCACGACCGGCCCCGCCGAAAGCCCCGAGGCCCCGGCCACGGGTGGCATGTCCGCCGCCGAGGCCCGGCAGGCCCGCAAGGAGCTGACCCGGCTGGAACGGCAGATCGGCAAGCTCGACCAGAAGGAGGCCACCCTCCTCGACCAGCTCGCCACGCACGCCACCGACTACGCCCGGGTCGCCGACCTCGACGCGCAGCTCAAGGAGGTACGCGCCGAACGGGAACGGACCGAGGAGACCTGGCTGACCCTCGCCGACGAGATCCCGCCCCTGTAGACCAGGGACGACCCCGTGTGCGGCGTCACACCGCGCCGTACGGGACAATCGTCGGCGACCCTCACCTCGAACGGCGTTGGAGACACAGTCATGGCCCACACCCCCGTCAACCACCCCGCGCGGCCGGTCTACCGGGCGATCGGCGGGCTCATCGGTCTCTACCTCGTGGTCTTCGGCGTGCTCGGCGTCATCGCCAGCGCCGGCAACGACATCTTCGCCCAGGACGACACCAAGGTCCTCGGCCAGGGCACCAACCTCGGGTTCTCGCTGCTGTCCGTGCTGTTCGGGGTGGTCATCCTGGTCGGCACGGTGATCGGCCGCAACCTCGACGTGGCGATCAACCAGTGGCTGGCCTACACCCTGATGGTGATCACCCTCGCCGGCCTGGCCTTCCTCCAGACCGACGCCAACGTCGCCAACTTCAGCATCCTCACGGTGATCGTGCTGATGACCCTCAGCCTCGTCCTGCTGATGGTCGGCATGTACGGCAAGGTCGGCACCGAGGACGAGAAGGAAGCCTGGCAGAAGGCCCGCCTGGTGCTCTGACCCGCTCCGCGGCGCGCGGGCCGGGATGTGGCGTGACCTGGCGTTTCTCCGACACCGTACGGCGGGACGGGAGACAATCGTCCCGACACGTCGTCCGCGCAGGAGGGGCCATGGCGCACTTTCCGGTCAACCACCCGGCCCGCCCGCTGTACCGGGTCTTCGCCGGCCTCGTCGGCCTCTACATCCTGGTCTTCGGCGCGTTCGGCGTCGTACAGACCTGGGGTGAACCGCTGTTCGCCCGGGGCAGCCACTGGGCCCTGGGTCTGCGTACCAACCTGGCGTTCTCGCTGGTCTCGGTCGTCTTCGGGGTCGTCCTGATCATCGGGGCGTCCCGGCGCGGCAACCTCGGGCACGTCATGAACCTCACCGCCGGGGTGGTCTTCATGGTCACCGGCATCGCGATGATGAGCGTGCTCCAGACCCGCGCCAACATCCTCAACTTCTCGATGTCGACGGTGATCGTCTCGCTGCTGTTCGGCCTGCTGCTCCTCGCCACCGGTCTCTACGACAAGATCGGCACCGACGAGCACGCCGCCCAGGAACGCGCCGACCGGCTCCACCCGGCCCGCTGACCCGCCGCTCAGCCGCCCGGACGCACGGTGGTCAGGCCCGGCCCCGCCTCCAGGTGCGACAACCCGTTCCAGGCCAGGTTCACCAGGTGCGCCGCCACCGTCTCCTTGCCCGGCTGGCGGACCTCCAACCACCAGCGCCCGGTCAACGCCACCATCCCCACCAGCGCCTGGGAATACAGCTCGGCCAGCTTCGGGTCGTAACCCCGGCTGGAGAACTCGGCACCCAGGATGTGCTCCACCTGGTGCGCCACGTCGTTCATCACGCTGCTGAAGTTGCCGGCCGCCGACATCAACGGCGACTCCCGCACCAGCACCCGGAACCCGCTGGTCTCCTCCTCGATGTAGCCCAGCAACGCCAGCGCCGCTTGCTCCAGCAACTCCCGCGGATGACCGGCGGTCAACGCCGCGGCGATCCGGTCCAGCAGGGCCCGCACCTCCCGGTCGACGACCACCGCGTACAGGCCCTCCTTGCCGCCGAAGTGCTCGTAGACCACCGGCTTGGAGACCTGCGCCCGCGCCGCAACCTCCTCGATCGAGGTCGCGTCGAAGCCCTTCTCGGCGAACACCTGCCGGCCGATCGCGATCAACTGCTCGCGCCGCTGCGCGGCCGACATCCGTACCCGGGCGGCCGGCTTCGGGCCCGCCGCCGGCACCGCCCGTCGTGTGCCGGTGTTCTCCCCAGTCGGGGGCTGCGCCATCTCGTCACCTCGCCGGCGCTCGGTGACGCCCTGTCGTGGAATGCTCCGGTCGTGCCCGTCTGTCTCGGTCACCCGGCCATCCTGCCAGGTGGCACCCCGGGGCACCGCCGGGTTCAGCGCCCCAGCGGCTCCCGCACCCGCTTCGCCGCCACCCGTTCCGGCTTCGGCCACCGCACGTCGTGCACCGCGCCGGCCCGCTCCAGCAACCAGATCACCCGGGCCGACGGGTCCCACTGCCCACGCAGCACCCCGTGCCGGGCGCTCGTCGGCTCGGCGTGGTGCAGGTTGTGCCAGCTCTCCCCGAACGACAGCAGGGCCAGCGGCCAGAAGTTGGCCGCCCGGTCGCCCGGCCGCATCGCGAACGGACGCTCACCGTAGACGTGGCAGACCGAGTTGATCGCCCAGGTCACGTGGTGCAACAGGGCGATCCGGACCAGCCCGCCCCAGAAGAACCCGCTCAGCGCGCCGGCCCACGACCAGGTCAGCAGCCCGCCCATCAGCGCCGGGCCGAGCAGCGAGACGGCCACCAGCAGCGGCGAGAGCCGGTCCACCCGGCGGGTGTCCGGATCGGCGAGCAGATCCGGCGCGAACCGCTCCCGGTTGGACAGCTCCCGGCCGAACAACCACCCCAGGTGCGCGTGGAACAGCCCCTTGGCCAGGCCCCGCACGCTCTCGCCGTACCGCCAGGGGGAGTGCGGGTCGCCGTCGAGGTCGGCGAAGGCGTGGTGCCGCCGGTGGTCGGCCACCCACTGGATGATCTCGCCCTGCACCGCGAACGACCCGGCGACCGCCAGGGCCACCCGGACCGGGCGGCGGGCCTTGAACGCGCCGTGGGTGAAGTACCTGTGGTAACCCACGGTGATGCCGAGCCCGGACACCACGTACCAGAGGGCCGCGACGAGAACGTCGGTCGGGTGTAGCCAGCCACCCCAGGCCACCGGCACGGCGGCGAGCAGGGCCAGGAACGGCACCACCACGAACGCCCAGAGGGCGATCAGGATGCCCCGCGACTGGGGGCCCTGGGTGAGCGGCTTCGGGCCGGCGGCACCGGCGTCCCGCAGGGTGGTCGACATGGCACCTCGCAGCGGTCGGATACGCCTACGTCACCGTAACCTACGGTCCGGCCACAGTGGAGTGAACAGTGGCGCACGTGAATGAGTCAAGTGTCATACGGTTGTCTTAACCTGCCGGTCATGACCGATCCGACGGCCGCCGAGGTGCCCCGGCCGGGCGTCGGTGCACCCCCGGCCGGCACCCGACGACCCGCCGCCCGCGACGAGCTGCGCGCGGCGGCGGTGGCACTGCGCGGCGAGGGCCGCTCGGTCGGCGACATCGCGGCCCGGTTGGGCGTCGCGAAGTCCACCGCCTACCTCTGGGTGCGCCACCTCCCCCTCGACCCGGACGAGGAGGTCGCCCGCGAGCGTCGACGGGCGCACTCCAAGGTGATGACGGATGCCCGGTGGTCGGCCCACCGGCAGGCACGGGACGCCGCCCGGGCGGCGGCTGTGGCGGACGCCGCGGCATTGGTGGGGTCGATGGAACACCGCGAGCTGGTCATGGTGGGGGCGGCGCTCTACTGGGCGGAGGGGGAGAAGGCCAAGCCATGGCGGCCTCACGAGTGCCGGGTCAGGTTCATCAACAGTGATCCCGGGCTGGTCGGTATCTTCGTCCGCTTCGTCGAGGCGATGGGTGTGTCCCGCGAGGCCCTGCGCTTCCGGGTGAGCATCCACGAGACCGCCGACGCTGAAGCAGCCGTGCGGTGGTGGGCTGAGCGGGTGGCTGTTCCGGCCGAAACGTTCCGCCCCACGTCGTTCAAGCGCCACCGGCCGACCACGGTGCGGCGCAACACGGGCGAGGAGTATCGAGGTTGTCTGATCGTCGAGGTGCCCAGGTCCCGGCAGTTGTACTGGCGGATAGAGGGGATCATGAAGGGAATGGGCGATGGCGCGGCTGGCGAGGGGCGCTAAGGTGTAGGAGGTCTGCCAAGCTATTCGGTTTGCACGTTTTAGACCTTCCCGGGTCGTCTAATGGCAGGACGTCAGGTTTTGGTCCTGATTGTAGGGGTTCGAGTCCTCTCCCGGGAGCTTCCGCTGATCCGCCCCCGAAGTCTGGTTAGCATGGCGGCGAGACTGTCACCTTCCCCGACGGGAGCCCACCCGTGTCCCAGCCCCACCGCCGTACCGTCGTCGTGCTCGCCGCGGGGGAGGGCAAGCGGATGAAGTCGGCGCTGCCCAAGGTGCTGCACCCACTGCTCGGCCGGACGCTGCTCGGGCACGTGCTGGCCGCGGCCGGGCCGTTGCGCGCGGACCTGACCGTGGTGGTGGTCGGCCACGGGGCCGATCAGGTCCGTGCCCACCTGGCCGAGGTCGCCCCGGACGCCACCGCGGTGCTCCAGGCCGAGCAGCTCGGCACCGGGCACGCCGTACGGATCGCGTTGGACGCGGTGCCGGAGGCCACCGGCACCGTCGTGGTGATCAACGGGGACGTGCCGCTGCTGCGCACCGAGACGGTGGACGCCCTGGTCGCGGCGCACGAGGGTGAGGGCGCGGCGGCCACGGTGCTCGCCGCCGAGGTGCCCGACCCGACCGGCCTGGGCCGGATCGTCCGGGACACCGCCGGCCGGCTGGAGCAGATCGTCGAGGAGCGTGACGCGAGCCCCGCCCAGCGGGCGCTGCGGGAGATCAACGCCGGCATCTACGCCTTCGACCTGGCCCGGCTGCGGGCCGCGCTGGGCAAACTCTCCACCGACAACGACCAGGGCGAGGAGTACCTCACCGACGTCTTCGGGCTGCTCGTCTCGGCCGGCGAGCCGGTGGGGGTGCACGTGGCCGCCGACCACGTCGAGACCCTGGGCTGCAACGACCGGGTGGAGTTGGCCGGGCTGCGCCGGCTGCTGCGCGACCGGGTCAACGAGGCGTGGATGCGGACCGGGGTGACGATCCTGGACCCGGCGACCACCTGGATCGACGTGACCGCCACCGTCGAACGGGACGCGGTGCTCGACCAGAACACCCAGTTGCGCGGGGCCACCGTGGTGGGGGCCGAGGCGGTGGTCGGGCCGGACGTCACGTTGATCGATACGGTGGTGGGGCCGGCGGCGACCGTGCTGCGCAGCCACGCCACCGGCGCCGAGGTGGGCGCGGGGGCGAGCGTCGGCCCGTACGCCTACCTGCGCCCGGCGGCGCGGCTGGCCGAGAAGGCGAAGGTGGGCACGTTCGTCGAGGTGAAGAACTCCGAGGTCGGACCGGGCGCGAAGGTGCCGCACCTGTCGTACGTGGGGGACGCGACGATCGGGGCGAAGGCGAACATCGGCGCGGCGACGATCTTCGTGAACTACGACGGGGTGAACAAGCACCGCACGGTGGTCGGTGACGGTGCGTTCGTCGGCTGTGACACGAACCTGATCGCGCCGGTCGAGGTGGGTGCGGGGGCGTACGTGGCGGCGGGTAGCGCGTTGAGTCAGAACGTGCCGCCGGGGGCGTTGGGGGTGACCCGGGCGCCGCAGCGCAACATCGAGGGGTGGGTGCTGCGTAACCGGCCGGGCACGGTCTCCGCGCGGGCCGCCGAGCAGGCCCGGACGGCCGGTGAGGATGCGTCGGGTGGGCCGGCGTCGGCAAGTGAAGGTGAGGCAATCCACGGGGGTGCCGAGACGGTGTGAGGGTCGCCGTGGTCGGGGCATACTGCAACCGAGCAGCCCCGGCCCACCGCCGCCGGGCACCACCGACCAACGGGAGCAGACGGGCCCATGGGCAGCATCGTCGCCGAAAACCGCAAGAGCCTGATGCTCTTTTCCGGACGTGGCTTTCCGGAGTTGGCCAAGGAGATCGGTGAGGTGCTCGGTGTAGCGCCGACCCCTTCCGACGCGTACGAGTTCGCCAACGGTGAGATCTTCGTACGGTTCCGGGACTCGGTGCGTGGTTCGGACGCCTTCGTGGTGCAGTCCGTCACGCACGGGGTCAACACCTGGGTCATGGAGACCCTGATCATGATCGATGCGTTGAAGCGGGGTTCGGCGAAGCGGATCACCGTGGTCCTGCCGTTCTACCCGTACTCCCGGCAGGACAAGAAGCACCGCGGTCGGGAGCCGATCTCGGCGCGGCTCGTGGCCGACCTGCTCAAGACGGCCGGCGCGAACCGGATCCTCACCGTCGACCTGCACACCGCGCAGATCCAGGGCTTCTTCGACGGCCCGGTGGACCACCTGTTCGCGATGGACATCCTCGCCGAGTACGTGGAGCACAAGTTCGCCGGCCGGCCGATGACCGTGGTGGCACCGGACTCGGGCCGGGTACGGGTGGCGGAGCGGTGGACGGACCGCCTCGGTGGTTGTCCGTTGGCGTTCATCCACAAGACCCGCGACCCGTTGAAGCCCAACCAGGTGGTGGCGAACCGGGTGGTCGGTGAGGTCGAGGGTCGGGTCTGCCTGATCGTCGACGACATGATCGACACCGGTGGGACGATCACCAAGGCGGCGGACATCCTCAAGGAGTCCGGTGCGGCGGAGATCGTGGTGGCCTCCACCCACGCCCTGCTGTCCGACCCGGCGACGGAGCGGTTGAAGAACAGTCCGATCACCGAGGTGGTGGTGACGAACACGCTGCCGCTGCCGCCGGAGAAGCAGTTGGACAAGCTCACCGTGCTGTCGATCGCGCCGTTGCTGGCGCGGGCGATCCGGGAGGTCTTCGACGACGGGTCGGTGACCACCCTCTTCGGTGGCCTGAGCTGACGCCCGCCCCGGGGAACGCGCGGGCCGGTCGGGTGCGACCGGCCCGGCGTCGCCGGGTCCGACGCGCGGGGCGGCGGCGCATGGCGGGGACTGCCGGAAGGCGCGGAAAGACCTCGGGTAGACTGGTGCGGTTGCCACGGCGAGGGTGCCCGGCGGGCCGCTGATCGAGCGCCGCACGGAGGCACCGTCATCGACGCGGTGCTCCGGGCAGTCGTTCATGACGCATGAGCCCCAAGCGAGCCCCTCGCCCCAGCACCGCCAGACGACAAGCCGCCGTAGCGTTGAGCATCAGGAGTTTTCCCGTGTCCGAGGTAAAGATCAGCGCCGAGCCCCGTACGGAGTTCGGCAAGGGTGGTGCCCGTCGTACCCGTCGGGCCGGCAAGGTGCCCGCCGTGCTGTACGGTCACGGCGAGAAGCCCAAGCACATCGCGCTGCCGTCGCGGGAGTTCGCCGCCGCGATCCGTAAGGGCGGCGCCAACCAGCTCTTCGCGATCGAGGTCAGCGACGGCACCCAGGTGCTGGCGCTGCCGAAGGCGATCCAGCGTGACCCGATCCGGGACAGCTTCGAGCACGTGGACCTGCTGCTGGTCCGTCGGGGCGAGAAGGTCACCGTCGAGGTCCCGGTCCAGCTGACCGGTGAGGCCGCGCGGGACACCCTGATCGTGCACGACCACGACACCCTCTCGGTGACCGCCGACGCCACCAAGGTGCCGGACCACCTGGAGGCGTCGATCGAGGGCCTGGAGGCCGGCAGCCAGGTCACCGCCGCCGACGTCGAGCTGCCCTCGGGTGTGGAGCTTGCCGCCGACGCGGAGCAGACGGTCGCCTCGGTGACTGCCGCCCCGACCGCCGAGCAGCTGGAGGCCACCCTGCCGGAGGTCGAGGCCCCGGCTGCGGAGGCCGAGGAGGCCGAGGGTGCGGAGGCCGCCGAGGGCGCCGAGGCTCCGGCCGCCGAGGGCGAGGAGAGCACCGAGGCGAAGACCGAGGCCTGACCGGTCGCATCGTTCACGGCAGGCGCTCCCGTCGCGGGGGCGCCTGCCGGCGTATCGGGGCACGGTCGGCGCGCAGACGGCGAGCGGGAGGTACGGGACGTGACGGACGAGACGGGGCCGTGGCTGGTGGTCGGCCTGGGCAATCCGGGTCGGGAGTACGCCGGGAACCGGCACAACGTCGGCTTCATGGTCGCCGAGTTGCTCGCCGTACGGCTGGGTGGGCGGTTCGGTCGGTACAAGCGGGTGGTGGCGGACGTCGCCGAGGGGCGGATCGGTTTCGGTGGGCCGAAGCTGGTGCTGCTCAAGCCGCAGACGTACATGAACCTGTCGGGTGGGCCGGTGGCCGCGCTGGCGCAGTTCCACAAGATCCCGGCCGAACGGGTGATCGCGGTGCACGACGAGCTGGACATCCCGTACGGGCAGTTGCGGGTGAAGCTGGGCGGCGGCGAGGGCGGGCACAACGGTCTGCGGTCGATGTCGAAGTCGCTGGGGACGAAGGACTACGTGCGGGTGCGCTTCGGCATCGGCCGGCCGCCGGGGCGGCAGGATCCGGCGGATTTCGTGCTGTCGGATTTCAGCACCGCGGAGCGCAAGGAGTTGGAGTTTCTGGTGGACCGGGCCGCTGACGTGGTGGAGTCGGTGGTCACCAAGGGCGTTGAGCCGACCCAGAACGCGTACCACGGGGTCTGAGTCGCGGGGGCGTACTCGTGGCGCGCCCGCGTTGGCGGTAGTCTGCGCGTTCTGGCGTGGCGCGACCGCGCGCGGGCCGTGGTAGGCGACGGGAGCGAGTTCGTGGGCAGTCCTCCGATGATCGACGGCGCGTTCGCCCGCTGGTTGGCGGACCGGGCCGGGCAGGCCCTGCTGGAGCTGCGCGCCGAGATGGGGTTCGCGGACGCGGCGGCGTTGAAGTCGGCCGGGGACAAGGTCTCGCACGATCTGATCCGCAGCGAGCTGGCGAAGTGGCGGCCCGGTGACGCGGTCCTCTCCGAGGAGGACGAGGGGTCGCGGCTGGTGGACACCACGGGCGGGGTGTCCCGGCGGACGGCCGACCGGGTGTGGATCATCGACCCGTTGGACGGGACCCGGGAGTTCTCCGAGGAGGGGCGCGCCGACTGGGCGGTGCACGTCGCGCTCTGGGCGCGTAACGCGCCGACGCCGCACGGTCTGGTGGCGGGGGCGGTGGGGTTGCCGGCACAGCACCGGGTGCTGGGCACGGACTACCCGCCCGCGTACCCGCCGATGACGGTGGAGGCGGCCACGACGGGCGACCGGACGCTGCGGTTGGCGGCGAGCCGGAGCCGGCCGCCGGCGTTCCTGACCGCGCTGGCCGAGGACGTGGGCGCACAGTTGGTGCCGATGGGTTCGGCGGGGGCGAAGATCGCGGCGGTGGTGACCGGTGACGTGGACGCCTACATCCACGCGGGCGGCCAGTACGAGTGGGACTCGGCGGCGCCGATCGCTGTGGCGACGGCCACCGGACTGCAC
>NZ_JBMDWU010000042.1:0-2671 GCF_048594385.1 Micromonospora sp.
CCCGCGCCCTCCCGTACCGCGCTGCTGCGTCCCGCCCTGCTGCCGGGCCTGACCCGGCTCTGGCGGGACCGGCACACCCTGCAACTGGGGCTGACGCCCGGCCGGGCCGTCCTGCTGGAGGTGGCCGACTCGCGGGTCACCCGGCTGCTCGACCTGCTCGACGGCACCCGCAGTGAACGCGATGTGCTGGCGGACGCGGCGAGTGCCCGGGTCGATCCGGGCCAGGCCCGGGGGTTGATCGACACCCTGCACGCCGCCGGGCTGGTCGTACCGGCGCACACCCTGCTCCCCCGTGACCTGACCGGCCCCGACCGGACCCGGCTGGCCGCGGAGGCCGGGGCGCTCGCCCTGGCCATACCCACCCTGACCGGCACCCCGGCCCAGGTGCTGCGTCGCCGTCGTGTCGCCCGGGTGGTGGTGACCGGGTCGGGCCGGCTCGGTGCGCCGGTCGCCATGGCCCTGGCGCAGGCCGGCGTCGGGCAGGTGGCGGTCGCGCTGACCGGTCCGGTGCAGCCGGGTGACCTGGTGGGCACCGGGCTGGCCGCCGCCGACGTCGGGCGGCCGCTGGCCGACGCGGTCCGGGCGGCCATCGACCGCGCCGCCCCGGGCACCCGCACCCGCCCGGCCGGCCGCCACCGGGTCGAGTTGGTGGTGCAGCTCGGTACGGACCGTCCGGCGGACCTGCTCGCCACCGGGTTCACCAGGCGTCGCCAGCCCCACCTGCTGCTCACCCTGCGGGAGGGGATGCCGGTGGTCGGCCCCCTGGTCCGGCCGCCGGTGGGCCCCTGCCTGCACTGCCTGGAGCTGCACCGCACCGACCGTGACCCGGGCTGGCCCGGGCTTGCCGCCCAGCTCGCCACCGGTCCGGCCGACCACTCCTGCGGCACCGCCACCCTGCTCACCGCCGCCGGTTACGCGGTCGCCGAGGTGCTGGCGCAGCTCGACGGCGGCACCCCGGAGACGGTGGGCTGCACGGTGGAGGTCGGGCCGGGCGGCCGGTTACGCCGTCGGGACTGGGCCCCGCACCCCGACTGCTCCTGCTCGGGTCGCTGACGCGGGCCACCGCCCGACCGGCAGCGGCCACAGCCGGTCCGGGACGAACCCGGCGGGCCGGCCCGTCCGGGGCAGCGGACGGGCAGCAAACGGGCGGCGCGGGGATGACGGACGGGCGTCGCGGGGACACGGAACGGGGGACGGGGCCACCAAGCCCGGCTTCAGCGCAGCAGCGGGGCCATGAAGTCGGTAACAATGGCCAGGTGACCGACATCCCGCGCCGCGCCGTGTCCCGGACCGCCAAGCTCGCCGCTCTGCCGCTCGGCTTCGCCGGTCGGACCGTCCTCGGGATGGGCAAGCGGGTCACCGGCATCGCCTCCGACGTCATCTCCGCCGAGATCCAGCAACGCACCGCCGAGCAGTTGTTCAGCGTCCTCGGGCAGCTCAAGGGCGGGGCGATGAAGTTCGGCCAGGCGCTGTCGGTGTTCGAGGCGGCGTTGCCTGACGAGATTGCCGCGCCCTACCGGCAGGCGTTGACCAAGCTCCAGGAGGCCGCCCCGCCGCTGCCGGTGGCGAGCGTGCACAAGGTGCTCGCGGAGCAGCTCGGGCCGGACTGGCGGGACCGGTTCGTCGAGTTCGACGACGCGCCGGCCGCGGCGGCCAGCATCGGCCAGGTGCACCGGGCGGTGTGGCGGGACCCGGAGACCGGCGTGTCCCGGTCCGCCGCTGTCAAGATCCAGTACCCGGGTGCGGGGGACGCGTTGCTCGCCGACCTCAAGCAGCTCTCCCGGCTGGGCGGGATGTTCCGCGCCATCCAGCCCGGTCTGGACGTCAAGCCGCTCCTGGCCGAGCTGCGGGAACGGATCACCGAGGAGTTGGACTACGAGCTGGAGGCCGAGTCGCAGCGCGCCTTCGCCGCCGCGTACGCCGACGACCCGGAGATCTTCATCCCGGCGGTGCTCTCGTCGTCACCCCGGGTGCTGGTCACCGAGTGGATCGAGGGAACACCGCTGGCGGACATCATCCGGGAGGGCACCGAGGCGCAGCGCGACACGGCCGGCCGGTTGATGGCGACCCTGCACCTGTCCGCCCCGCCCCGGGCCGGGCTGCTGCACGCCGACCCGCACCCGGGCAACTTCCGGTTGCTGCCGGACGGCCGGCTCGGTGTGATCGACTTCGGGGCGGTGGCCCGGATGCCCGAGGGCACCCCGGAGCCGATCGGCCGGCTGCTCGGGTTGTCGTTGCGCGGCGACGCCGACGCGGTCGTCGCCGGACTGCGCGAGGAGGGCTTCGTCAACCCGACCGAGCCGATCGACGCCCAGGCGCTGCTGGACTACATCCGCCCGATGCTGGACCCGGTGGCGCAGGAGGAGTTCCGGTTCACCCGGGCCTGGTTGCGCGCCGAGGCGACCCGGCTGGCCAGCCCGAAGTCGCCCGCCTTCCAGTTCAGCCGGCAGCTCAACCTGCCGCCGTCGTACCTGCTGATCCACCGGGTGACGCTGGGCTCGATCGGGGTGCTCTGCCAGTTGGAGGCGAAGGCACCCTACCGGGGCATCCTGGAACGCTGGCTGCCCGGCTTCGCCCCGGTCGCCTGACCGGCGCCGGCCGACCGGCACGACGCGGGGGCGGGGGCCGGGCTGCGGGGACCGCGCCCCGGGGTCCGGGGGGGGTTGCGTGA